>JAQUQQ010000021.1 GCA_028716005.1 Candidatus Moraniibacteriota bacterium
AAAATTATGTAATTAGTAATTAGTAATTTGTAATTCGGATATTTTCCGATTTTATCCCAATTACTAATTACACATTACCAATTACTCTTTTGTTAATTTCCGTCCGCAATCTCTCAAAAAAATACGATAACGAAGGCGTGATCACCGAAGCCCTCTCGGGGGTTTCTTTTGATATCGCCAAAGGGGAATTCGTGGCGATCATGGGCCCGAGCGGGAGCGGAAAATCAACGCTCATGCAGATTGTCGGGCTTTTGGACCGGCCCACAACCGGCGAATATTTTTTTGAAGGGAAAAATATCCAAAATTTGAATGACGATGAGTTGGCTCTCATCCGGAACCAGAATATTGGTTTTGTTTTTCAGTCGTTCAATCTTCTTCCCCGGACGACGGTGTTTGAAAACGTTGAGTTGCCGATTCTCTATGACGAAAGGAGTGATTCGAGGAAAAATATCGAAAAAAGGGTGAATGAAGTGCTTGAGGCGGTGGCTCTTGCCCATCGCGTCAAAAATTTTTCCAACCAATTGAGCGGCGGAGAACAGCAAAGGGTGGCTATCGCGCGGGCGCTGGTGAACGACCCGGCCCTCATCCTGGCGGACGAGCCG
This sequence comes from Candidatus Moraniibacteriota bacterium, assembly GCA_028716005.1. GTDB lineage: Bacteria > Patescibacteriota > Minisyncoccia > Moranbacterales > UBA11712 > UBA11712. Next base: position 603 of record JAQUQQ010000021.1, read on the forward strand.
ACGGGAAATCTCGACTCAAAAGCGGGCCTTCAAATCATGAGAATTCTCCAGAAATTGAACAATGAAGGGCATACGATTGTGATGGTGACTCATGAAACCTATACTTCCGAACACGCCAAAAGAATCATCCAGATGCTCGACGGAAAGATCGTTGCGGACGGCCCGGTGAAAAAAAGAAGAATCGCGGACGGGGAGGAAAAATTTTTGAAATAAGAAAGAAGATATAAAATATAAGAAAATTGGAGTCGCTACGCGACGACAATTTTATATTCTACTGCAGAATATAAAATTTCTTATATCTTATATATTATTTCTAATATGAGAATCTCCGATCCTCTCAAAATTTCCTTTCGCAACATCATGGCGGCCAAAGTCCGTTCTTTTTTGACTATTCTTGGAATCATCATCGGCATTGGCTCCGTGATTATCATTATGGCCATCGGAACAAGCGCCCAACAGCTGATCTTGAACCAAATCCGCGGGATTGGATCAAACCTAATCGGCGTCTTGCCCGGCGCGTCAGAAGAAAAAGGGCCGCCGGCGGGCGCTTTTGGAATTGCCATCACAACCCTGAAATACAATGACCTTCAGGCGATTCTCAAAAAGCAGAACGCTCCGAACGTAGTAGACGGAGCGGCTTATGTCAATGGGAGCAAAACCGCCCAATTCCAGGACCAAAGCCGAAGCGTTTCATTCACGGGCACAACCGCCAGCTATGTCGGCGTGGAAAATGTCTCGGTCGCGAACGGCCGTTTCTTCACGAAAGAGGAAGAAGCGGATTTGTCCCGCGTGGCAGTTCTCGGATCGCAAGTGGCCGAAGATTTTTTCGGAAAAAACCTAGACCCGATAGGAAAACGCATCAGAGTCGGAGACCAAAGCTTCACGATTGTTGGAGTGCTCGCCTCACGCGGGTCGACTGCGTTTTCCAATCAGGACAAATCGATATTCATGCCTCTTTTCACCGCGCAAAAAATAATCCTCGGGATAGATTATGTCAATTTCCTGCGTCTCAAAGTTGATGACGAAAAAAATATCGACCGGGCCGTGGCGGATATCAAAGCGACTTTGCGCGATCAGCACCAGATCAAAAATCCGGCTGACGACGACTTCACTGTCCGGGACCAGCGGGCGGGACTTGACGCGATAACGTCCGTCACGAACGCCATCAAATATTTTCTGACGGCGATCGCGGCCATTTCCCTTTTGGTTGGCGGAGTGGGAATCATGAACACGATGCTCATCAGCGTCAATGAGCGCATTCGGGAGGTGGGTCTTCGCAAAGCGATTGGCGCGAAAAACAATACGGTGATGTTCCAATTTCTGATGGAATCGGCTGTCATCACCCTGGCGGGAGGTGTCGTCGGAATAGTTTTCGGCACCCTGGTATCCCTGCTCGCGGCGATAATCATGCAAAAACTGGGCTATCAGTGGCCGTTTGTTATCACCGCTTCGTCGGTTGTTTTGGCGGTCGTGATTTCAACGGCAGTGGGAATATTTTTCGGGCTTTATCCGGCTCGCCGCGCCGCGAAATACAATATTGTGGAAGCCTTGAGATACGAATAGTAAATTGTAATTAGTAATTTCGCTCGCTCCGCTCGCTGTAATTTGGATATTTTTTGTTTGTTATCCCAATTACAAATTACGAATTACTAATTACAGAAGTTATGCCCAAAAACCGCAAGAAACCAAAAAATATTTTCAAATCGTTCGCCCACATAGTCACCCGTTCTCCCCACGAATGGACGGTGGTTTTTCGCATGGCTTTTCGCAATCTCCGGATGAACAAATTGCGGACCGCTCTCACCACTATCGGCATAATCATCGGCATCATGTCCGTGATAGTCGTGATGGCCGGCGGGGCGGCGCTCAAGGGCTTTGTCATGGGCCAAGTCGCGGCGTTCGGAAGCGATTATATCCAGGTCGAAGTCAAAGTGCCCGGAACCGGGGCGACGTCGCTGGCGAACGCTTCCGGACGGGCAACCGGCGTTTCAATCACAACTCTCAAAGAAGAAGATGCCAAGGCAGTCGCGAAATTGCCGAATGTGGCGGCCTGGGCGGCAGGAAACATGGACCAGGAATTGGTCGCTTATAAGGGCACAACCAAGAGGGTGATTCTTTTTGGCGTCAGTCCCTCCTGGCAGCAGATTGATGCCCAAGCCGAGGTTCAGGAGGGAAATTTTTTTTCGGAAGGGGAGAACAACGCGCTCGACCAGGTGGCAGTCATCGGCTCGGGAGTGAGGGACAGTTTTTTCGGCCTTGAAGATCCGATCGGAAAAAATATAAAAATAAAAGGCCAGAGCTATCGAGTCGTCGGCCTCGCGAAAAAAAGAGGCGCCGCCGCGTTCCTCAGCTTTGACGACATGATTTTCGTGCCAGTGAACACGCTCAACAAAAAACTTCTGGGAATAAACTATTTCCAGTTTATCACCTTCAAAGTGGCGGATACCTCTCGGATGGAGCAAACGGCGCTCGATATCCGGGCCGTGATGGACAAACAGCACAAGACAACGGACCCGGACAAGGAAGATTTTTCCGTTGTTTCGGCGACGGAAGGCATGCAGATTCTCGACAGCGTCTTCGGGACAATAAATTATTTGCTGCTCGCGCTCACTTCCATTTCACTTCTTGTCGGAGGAGTCGGAATTATGAATGTCATGTATGTGGCTGTCACGGAACGCACGCGCGAAATCGGCCTTCGAAAAGCCCTGGGCGCGACAAATTCAGGCATTTTGCGGCAATTTCTTTTTGAAGCGCTGGTCGTCACTTTTTTGGGCGGCGTTATCGGAATTTTGCTTGGCATTGGAATGACATTTCTTTTGAACGAGCTGATTGCCCGGTTTGGCTACGCCTTGATTTTCACGATACCTCTCCAGTCGGTTCTCATCGCGGTCGGCTTTTCCTTCTTTACCGGGATAATTTTCGGCGTCTATCCGGCCTGGAAAGCTTCGAAGCTTTCACCGATTGAGGCCTTGAGAAAATAGTGGCACTTTTCTAAGATGCTATCTTAGGAAAAAAATAAGCCCCGGGCGTGATTCTGCGAACGTTGATTGCAGAATTTTGCCGCGGGGCGTTTTGGATTCTTTTTTTGGACGGGTTAACGCGCCGTTATTTATCTGTGCGCTTTCCTCAAAGGCGGCCCTCCTTGATTCTTCCGGCAAAGTTCGCCGGGAAGTCCATTGGTCACCTTTTCCCCATATACAAAGGGGCCCTTGCGGAGATTTTCGCGTTTTTGAGCTCGACCGATTTTTCTTCCCCCGGGAGCAAAAACGCCAGTGATGAACAAAATTTTCGAAAAAAGGGCCGTGAGAGATCTCTGCCCGTTCTGCAGAGAGCAACGGGTGGAGCAGGCTGGGTTGGCCTTCCCAAGGGGGGACCAGAGGAAGGGGGAGACCTGGAGACCTCTCACGATATTCTGGCGGGCTGCCGGGAAAATAAGGAAGGACACAAAAACTTGAAAGGAGTTTTGTATCAACCTTGTTTTTCCCGGCAGGGCCCGTATATTTTCCTTAAAGAACGGAAAAGGTTTGCGCCGCTGGAACAAAAAGTAGAATTCTTGAAAGATATCCTCTTTTTTCCCAGCGGCGCTGGGTGAGGTTCCTGCGGTTTTATTTAGCCTTCCTTTGCCAAACGTTTTCTCATCAGCACCCCCTTTGCGCGTTGATACAAATAATTTATCACGACAACAAAAAAACCGCAAAGAGGTTGCGATTCAAAAAGAGAAGGGGTGGCTGGCGGCCGTTTGGTGATTGCTAGTTTAATTCTAGAAAAGAGAAACTGAACGAACGCCAGCCCTGGACAATAAATATTATCCGAATTTGATTTTTTGTCCGAGAATTTTCTCGGGTCTAATAAAGAACTGAAACTTTTGAAAGAAGGCGGAGTCGCGGCTTTGGTGATATTCGAGATGCCGAACGGGGCAGTTTGCACTCGACTCCTCTGCCGCGACTCGCTTGCTGCACCACGGACGTGGGTTCCGTGCTGAAGAGAATTATGACAGTTTTTTGGCGTTTGTCAAATTTTTTATCAATTATAAAGTATTTTTCAGGCTAGCTTGATTTTGATGTTAAAGCCGCTAAATATATTTTTTCGATTGACAAACGCCTCAAATCTGCTAAATTAAGCTGTTATGAAAACTGGGAAAAATCCGCGAAAATACACTGGGAAATTCTGGATCATATTCTGGCTCACGGCCGCGCTGGCGCTTTTCGGCTGGTATGTTTTTTTGCAGGTTAAAAACCGGAATATCGAAAATCTGAAACCCCTCACGAATATTCTGCCCGTGAATTCGGAAAGAAAAAACGAGCTTCAGGTTCTGGCGGACATATATGATAAAATGGGCGGATTCCAACAAGAACAGACTTTTCTCGTCCTTTTCCAAAATGATATGGAGCTGCGTCCGGGTGGCGGGTTCATCGGCTCATTCGGAATCGTGAAAACAAAAAACGGAAAGATTGCCGATCTCGAGGTTCATGACACCGGAAATTTCGACCAGAGCATTCCCAACACGGAAAATCCTCCGGCCCCAATTGCCGAGGCATTTCCTTTCAAGGGTTGGAAAATGCGTGACTCAAACTGGTCGCCTGATTTTCGAGTGAATGCCGAAAAAGCGGAGTATTTCTATAAACTTGGCGGAGGGTCCGCCTTCGCTGAAGCTTCCGCCGACGATAAATCTTTGGCGGACAAGTCGGCGGATAAAAAAAACTTTGACGGGGTGATCGCGGTGAACACCGACATTTTGAATTCTATTCTTGACATCACTGGCCCGGTGAAGATTAACGGCTATCCGGGGCAGTATAACGACCAGACGGCCGTTCTCCAGCTTGAATACCAAGTTGAAAAAGGTTTTATCCAGCAGGGAATCACCAAAGGGGAACGGAAAAATATTTTGGGGGAACTGGCGGCTGTTCTCATCGGAAAATCCCGCAATTTCTCAATTTCCGAGCAGTTAGAACTCGCCCAAAAAATCGAAGAACATCTCAAAAGAAAAGATATCCAGTTTTTTTTCAAAGATGAAGCGCTGCAAAAAGAAATTGACGCGCTGAACTGGGGCGGGCGAGTGAAAGATTCCGAAGGGGATTATCTCATGATTGTGGACGCGAACCTGAATTCTTTGAAAAGCGATATTTGTATCCGGAGAAAACTAGACTATGCAGTGGACTTGCGCGGAGAGAATCCGCAAGCCGTATTGAATATAACTTATGAACACACTTGCCGCGCGAAAGACTGGATGACAGCCGACTATCATGACTGGCTGCGAGTTTACGTTCCGGAAGATTCTTTTCTTCTAGAATCATCCGGGCAGGAAGGCAGCGTTACTCTTTCTAACGAATTGGATAAAAAAGTTTTTGGAATGAAAGTATTTGTCCCGATAGGCGAAAAGAAAACGATCACTTTGAAATACAGCCTTCCAAAGGAAATTACGGGCGAAAATTATCATCTTCTCTTGCAAAAGCAATCCGGCTCGGGGGACCTGCCCGTGAAAATAGATGTCAGAAAAAAAGACGGAAGCGAAGTTTCGGCGCAGGAAACTTTGACGGGGGACAGGGAGTTTAGCCTGTAGAATGTTTGGCGTCAGTAGACCAGTATTCTAATGTTTTTTCAAAAAGAAAAGGGGATGCCCAAATTAGGCAACCCCAGTTTAATTACGTTCCTCCCAAAAATATATGATTGTTCCAACCGGCGCCCAGTCAAAAAGAAATTTTGCGTCGGGAAGATCCAGGCTGATGCATCCGTGGGTGGCATAGCCGTGACCGGGAGCTGGAAGCGGTTCGCTCCAGGACCAAGCGTGGATATAATAACCCCGCTTGAATTGCATGGCATAGGGCATTTCAGCATCATATTTTCGCGAATACCCGTTGATCGTTTTGCTGATTATTCTTCGCGTTTCTTTGGGCGTTGGCTTGTAATAGGTTCGGCTTCCATCTTGCGATGTGGCCGGTCCGTCGTAGCCGGAGATAATTCGGTATGTAGCAATAATTTCGCCGTTTTCCATTAAGTCCAGGAATTGCGGCTTCAAGTAAACATGAATTTCTTTGGGTTCATATCCGAAAGCCTTGCACAATTTTGGTATCGCGAGATTGGCCAAGAAAAATGCGCTTATTTTAAGAAACTGGCGCCTTTTCAATTTTTTCTCACCTCCTTTGTTTTAACGCCTAAAAGGCATCATAACAATACATCATATAAAAAAAAGCCATATCTGTCAAGCTCCCCCGAAAGCACTTGACAATTCAGGCCAATATGCTATCCTGCGCTGTTCTCGATATATTGCCATCACTATATCGAAATTTATTGAAATCCGGGTTTTTCGCTGAATTTCAGGGGAAAAATTCAGGGAAAAATCGGGCTCTCAAGAAGTTTGAGGAAGCACGTTAAAATTCTCATAAATAAAGCTTAATAGGGTCATGGGAGGTGACCTATCATGAAAAAAAACGCATCATTGGCAATGGTGGTCGCCTTCGTCATATGTTTAGGCGGGGGCGCGAAAGCCGGAGTGTTCGGCAATGACAATCTGGAACTTACCCCGGATCAGGAATTGGTGGTCCGGATGGCACTGGGCGAGCAGGTAGTGGTGAGGGTCAAGGTGGCGGACAATATCCCGCTGCCCCAAGCCCAAATTATGCCTCCCGCTCCAGCTCCGGTTGCAACTTCGGTTGCGGCACCGGTCGCGCAAGCGCCGGTGAATTATCAACCGCCGATTGTCGACCCGTTTGGGCCGGCAGTCCAGAGGGTTCCATCGTTTTTGCCTCCCGCGCAAGCGGCGAGGCCGCCGGCAAACCCGCCAGCGGTTCAGCCCAAGAAGCTGCCTGAAGCCAGAGCGGCTTCGGTGCCGGCACCGAGACCTGCGGCGCCAGTCGCGGCTCGTGTCCCGGCCAAGCCCGCAAATCCGGTGGCGGCAGCCCCGGCCAAACCAGCCGCACCAGTTGCGGCAACTCCCGCTCCGGCCAAACCGGCGGTTCCTGCAGCTGTCGCCTCGGCCAAGCCTTCGGCTCCGGCCGCGGATAGGAAGTTTCGCGCCATGAGGATGCCTTTTGAAGGTTTGCCAGAACAGTTCAATTTGCCGAACGGCAAGCTGTTTAAAAAGGTGAAGGGAGAGCTGTATGAGGTGACGAACGGCAATTGGCGTCTCATTGGGAATACTCCCTGGCTCGTGTCTGAGTATGTGAATGGCATCGAAAACACGGCCGGGATAACCTTTTTGAACGCGCCTCCAGCAGGCGCCGAAATCGAGTCCCTGAAGGGATGACGGAGGTGCATCATGAAAAAATTCAAGTTTTTGTTGGCATTATTGCCGTTGTTGGGGATTCTACTGACCATCGGTTGCGGGCCGGAGTTGCAAGGCGATATGAAGAAAATCGGCCAGACCCAGCACAGAGAAGTGTATGCGGCGATGGCTGCGGCCACGAATGAGCGTGGACCGGCCGCGACGGCCGTGACCATCTTCACTGAAGAGAAGCATCCAGGATGGCAACAGACAGTGATCAACAACCCGAACGCGGCGGCAGCGCCTTCTGCTCCGCCTCAACTGGCGCAGTGGACGCCTCCCAAGGATTCTCCTCGCGGTAAGAAGGCTCTCCGTTGTCCGACTCCCGCGACTCCTCCGGCCAAACCGGCGGCTCCGGCCCAACCTGTGGTCATCACGACCACGACCAGCCCGCAACTCCAAGTCATTGGCGGGGCTGGCGGCGCTGGCAAGAGCACGCTCCAATCCTGGGGCGATCAACTCTTGGGCAGCCTCGGCAACGCTGCTCCGGCGGCGGTTGGTGGTTACTTCTATAAGGAAGGCCAGCGGGTTCGCCGTCCCGATCAGACGAATATCGGGGTGACGCAGCAAGGCGGGGGAGCTGCCGTTGCACCGATCTCTAATACCCAGGGCCAGGGCCAGTTGAGCATCAACAACAACAACAACGCGCTGAACAACACCAACAACAGCACGAGCACCAATACGAACAATGCTTCCGGCGTCGGCGTAGCCGCTGCCGAGTCAAACTGAAAACTCGCCCGGATTCCGGGCCAAGGACCCCCTCTCACGGAGATGCTGGGGGTCTTCTTTTTGGCTTAAATAAGGAAAAATATTGCATAAAAAAGCCAAATAGCACAAGTTTTTTAGGAATATTTTGAATAATTAACGCCGTTTATTGTATAAGTTATTATATATGGGGAAATTCGGCTTGACAAAAACTGGATACTTCGCTAGACTGCAATATTCCGAAATAGCATAAACTAATAAGTTTTAATTATAAAAATATGACTAAGAAATGCAAAAACTACGTAAAGGTGATTGCGTTGCTGCTTGTAGCCCTATTTTTTGGAGCTTCGAGAGCGATGGCCAATAGCCAAACGCAGTTTCAATCGAGCACCAATGGGAACACAAACACCAACACTGTCAGCAACACCAACAACAGCACGAACACCAACACTAACAGCGCTAGCTCCTCGTCCAGCGCGGCGGCAGCGGCGGGGGATGACGCGTCTGCTTCAGCGTCTGGTTCCGCCAGCGCTTCTGGTTCAGCTGACGGCTCAAGCGCTTCCTCAAGCGCAAGTTCCAGCGCGGAAGCTGACAGTGATCATGGAGACAAGGACCATGACGACAAGGACAAACACGATCATGATGGAAGCAACCGCAAGCATCATCATGACAGACACGGAAGAGTTGTTTTTGACGACGTGAAAAGTTTGCCGGCCACAGGTGCGGGAACAGCCGGTCTTGGTCTCATCACCCTTGTTTCGGGTATGAGCGCTTACGGAATCAAGAGATTCAGAAAATAATATCGAGATAGATATTCAACTTCAAGAGAGGTCCGATTGCCGATCCGCGAGGAAGGCGCGGACCTCTCTGCATATCAGTCGAGATATTTGATCCTTAGACGTCCGACGTCTAAAATCGATATGATAAAGATATTCAACACTCTGAAAAAATATTTCAAAAAATACATCACCGCCGTTGTTTTGTTCCTGGCTATTTTTTGGCTGCTTTTCTTGGTGATCAATCTTGATTTTTCCAAAAAGGCGGCTCCGAAAAACTATGCTGGCGATTCTTTTTCCGGAAAGCTGGGGGAAGATTTCCAAAAAAAGATCGGCGCGACCGATGTCTATCAGCTGGCCTACAACGAATGGGCTGATTTTTACGCACTCCCGGCTTCGACGAACAAATACGACGACGATCCGGACGGCGACGGCCTGCCGAACTATCTTGAATATGTCTACGGGACCAACCCGATGAAGGCTGACACGGACGGCGACGGCTTTTCTGACCGGGCTGAAATCACCAACGGCTACGATCCAGACGCGCCCGGTGACGCGAAACCGAAGGTTGACATTGAAATCAAAAAAATGCAGATCCAGGTTCCGATGGTCTGGTCGCAAAGCGAAGATGAAAACGCGATGCTCGAAGACCTCAAAAGCGGAGTGAGCCATTTTCCGAAAACGGCCGCTCCCGGGCAAAACGGGAATATGGTGATTTCCGGCCATTCCAGCAATTATGTTTGGGTGAAAGGAAACTACAATTATATATTCAAAGATTTGAACAGTCTTGCCGTTGGCGACGAGGTGGATGTGAGAACCGTCCAAAAAAACGGCCGGGCGATAATTTATCACTACAAAATCAACAGCTTCAAAAAAATCGTCGCTCCGGACGACCCGGTGATTTTTGAAAACACCGCCGAGCCGACACTGACGCTTTCCACCTGCTGGCCGCTCGGGACGAACTTCCGCCGGCTCATCGTGAAAGCCGATTTGGTGAAATAAAATAATAAACTCCCGAGACCAAAACTCGGGAGTTTTTGTTTTTGGGCGGGGCTTGCCCCGCACTAAATCTGTGAATTTAATTCGCACGAAAGTCTTTTTTTTGATTACTTATTCTTTGCGAAAACCAGAGATTATCGAAAATTTAGGGCGGGGTTGACACAAAAAACAGCTCGTGCTAGCTTGGAATATCATTTTCGTGATAATTTAGCGCATATGACCGAACTCAAAAAACTTATTTCCAATATTCTTCTCTCTGGCGCGGCGATGGCGCTCGTGTTTTTTGTTGTCTCCTTGTTTTTGCCGAGATATTGGCAAGTGAGCGGAAAAGTTGTCGTTTTTCCTTCTGGAAAGCCAATATCCGCTTCGCAAAATTTGTCTTCCGAAGTCGGCAACACAGCCTGGATCGTGAACAGCGATACTTTCCAAAAAAATAATTTTGGGGATTTCGCCGCGGACTTTGCCGGCGCGACCGTGGTCGGGAATTCTTCAATGGTTCTCGTGAAATTCAAGGCTCCGCAAGCTGATATTCAAAAGATTGAGGATTTGATCGTGAAAATTCCTTCGCAAGTTGACGAATACGCCCGTGATTTATATGACGGGTCGCCTTTCAAATATAAAATGGCGAGCGATCCGGAGGCTTCGGCGAACTACGTGAACCCCGACTTACGAAAAAATTCTCTTTGGGGTTTTGCCGTTGGAGCTGTCCTCTATTTTCTTTTTTGGCTTTTTGCCGGGTCTTTTTTCGTTGCGAAAAAAGAAACAGTTGGAACAGAAGAGGAAATGTATCCGGAAACTGTGTCTTTCCCAACCGAGGCAATTCCATACGAACCCGCTCCGGAGCATATGCCGATGCCCGAACCAATGCCGGAAATTGTTCCCGAAACAGAAAAGCAGCCGACTCCTCAAGTCAGTTCTGTTCCCGACAATCTTCCAGTTGCGCCTGCCTCGCTGGCAGGAGGGGAAGAATACCACGAGCCGAGCGATGAGGAAGTGAAAGACCGTTTGAATAAATTAATGAGAGGAGAACTATAAATTTATATAAAAAATAAAAAAGCAAAATAGAAGATATAAAGGAGAAGGCTCCAATGGGTAAAATCAAAGAAGTTCTGGCACAGTTGCCGATAGATATTAACGCTATCGGGCGGGGGATTGGGTGGGATAATGAAATGCTTCCTTTTGGTGTTACTCTTGGAGAGGCTCGCGAGGAGGCGAGGCAACATGTCTTCGAAAACGAGTATGCCGAGCGATTATGGCTTGCCATAATCTTCCTGGCGGCTTTGAATGAAAACAAGGACTATCGGAAAAAGGAATCCGGCCTCTTCGACTGCCAGTCCGCCGTTTTTTACCTCGACACGGTGACCAAGAGCTTTTCCGCCATGATCGAGGCCATGGAGAAAACTTCGGCAAAGCTGGCAAAAGACGGCAATCCGGGCCGGGCCGATCTGTATGAAGGTCTCACGGAGGAATTAAAAGATCTCAAGGACAAGATATTGAATGTCCGTGGGATTATAAACCGGTATTGATTGCTAATCCATTCGAGGTCTCACCTCGAATAGCCTAAGGGCGCTGGTTTTCCAGTGACCCTTTTTTTCGCTCAATTTTGATTTTTTTGGCGGTTTGGGTTAGGATATTATTATGGAATTTCAGGAAACCTCACTCAAAGGTGCCTATCTCATCAAACCCAAAGTCTTTCGCGACGAAAGGGGGTTTTTTGTTGAATCGTGGAATGAAAAGATTTTTGCCGAAAATGGAATCGACGCGAAGTTTGTCCAGGACAATCATTCTCTTTCCGCGCGCAAAGGAGTTCTTCGCGGGCTTCATTTCCAAACGCCGCCGAACGC
>JAQUQQ010000022.1 GCA_028716005.1 Candidatus Moraniibacteriota bacterium
CTCACAATTCTTTGCTTCACCAGCTCCAAAAGCGCCAAAAAACTCACAATTACTTCGATATTGTTTTTCGCGGAACTTTTGAGCTGGGAAAAACCCATTTCAACTCTTGTTTCGAGATTTTTCTGAAGCTCGCTGATTTTTTCCTCCAGGGTTATTATATCACGAATCGCCTCTTCGGGAACCTTTTCCGGAAGAACAATGCGGTCGATTATTTTTTGAAACTGCTTCTTGAGATCAAATGAATTGAGTTTCTTCGGCGGAGCGAAAACAACAGCCGACCCCATGAGATAATCCCGGGAAAACATCACATTTTTTCCAAGCAGAGCACTTAATTTCGCCGAAACTTCTTTATATTTCTTGTATTCTTTGAGCTGCTGCTCAAGATACTTGATTTCTTTTTCTTCTTCGGGCGTCACTTCAAGCGTCGGCAGGATACTTCGAGATTTGATGAGGATTATTTTTGAAGCGATATTCACAAACTCGGCCAGGTTTTCCAGGCTGATCGTTTTTTCGTCCCGGACGTATTGAAGATAGTCATCGGCCACCTGGGCAATCGAGACCTGGGCGATATCAAGTTTTTGCTCCTCAATCAGTTCAAGGAGCAAATCTAGCGGGCCTTCAAATTTTGGGATTTTCACGTTATACATCTTTATCTCGGGTGTCACGCCTACAAGTTATTTAGCTGCTGTTTTCGGCGGAATACGGTTCGAGGCCAGGGACAAGCTGACCGGTATTCCCGTCAGCACCGCTATTCCTATTATAATGAAAATCAGCTTGATATGGAAAACAAAGACGATCGGCGCGGCAATAAGCGCCCCAATGATATAGGCCATTGGCCTGACGGTGCGGAAAAAATCGGTGATATCCACGTCCCTCTGGTCAATGCGTTTATAAAAATAAGAATCCCTGAGAATCTCAATCACGCTGGCGCCGATTCGGGTGCAAAACAGCATCGCCGCCCAGACAATCGCGCTCTTTGAACCGATGAAATACAAAGCCAGCGTTGAAAATCCCATGACAAGAAGAGCGACGGCCATCATATCGCGTTCTTCATATTTTTTGTCAGCCATGTATCCGGCCGGATATTGGAAAAGGACGAAGGGAACGAGCATTACCGTGAATATTTTTCCAATTTGGAACCAGTCAAAGCCAAGGTCAAGAAGATAAAGCGGCGTATAGATGATCATGAGAGCGTAGAAAAACTCAAGAAGAAAAGAAACATAATACGCCTTCATGATATTTTTTCGGGCGAAAATTCTCTTGAGCATCGGAACAAATTGCGTTTTTTTGATCGGGCAATGATCCACATTCCCGACCCGAGTCGAAACAATCAGAAAAACGGTGAGAAGAATGGCGAATGAAACGGCGAAAGCCGACTGGAAGCCGAAGCGGCTGATCAAAAGTCCGGAGAAAAAAGGCGCCACAAGGTATCCGGTGTTTTCAATAGTGAGATAGAGTCCGCGGATTTTCCCCGTTTTTTTGTCGACCGAGCAGGTTTCGAGCAAAATGTCCATATCGAGCCAGCTCAAAACGGTAAAAGCGATATAAAAAACCAAAAGCCAAACCGTCCAAAATGACGCCGGCAAGAGCATAAGAAAAAAACAAAGCGCCAGTTTGACGCCGAGGGAAAACTGAAAAACCCTCCTTTTCCCGAAAGTGCGGACCAAATGATGCCAATTCAGCATCAAAACGAGAGCGAGGCCGTAAGAAACGATAAAAAAAGGCGAGATATTTTCGCTTCGGAGCGCGACTTTGAAATAGTCCGACTCGAGATACAAAATAAAAGCCGAGGCAATGCCTAGGAGAAAAGTGCAGAAATAAAGGTATTTTATGATATTTTTGTTGAAACTTTCTTTATGTGTTTGTTTCACAAAAACTGTGGCATGCAACCTGTAACACAAAAAAATAATTTATATTTCGCGTTAAATGCTACATGTTTCGCGTTACACTAAATTACGGCGTCAGCCTCTTCACGTCTCTCGGAAAAAGGATGGCTTCTTTGACGCTTTTGAGACCAAGAATTTTTTGGACAATTCTTTCGCTGCCCAGTCCCCAGCCTCCATGAGGAGGCATCCCGAATTTGAATATTTGAAGATAGTGCTCAAAATCTTCCGGATTCAATTTTTTCTTTTTCATATTTTCGACCAGCTGATCATGGTCATGGATCCTTTGCCCGCCTGAAGCCAGCTCCACTCCCCGATACAGAAGATCGAAGCCAAAAGTTTTCTTTGGGTTTTTGGGATCCGGCATTATATACATCGGCCGGATATCCCATGGATAATTCGTGAGAAACACGAAATCGCTCTCGTGATTTTTTTTCGCCCACTCGCAGATAAGCCGCTCTCCTTCGGGGTCGATGTCAATGCCTTCAACGACTTTTCCAAATTCTTTCTCGAGAATTTCGACGGCCTCCGAAAGCTTGATTCGCGGGATTTTTTTTGGGATATCAATTCCAGCACTGTATATTTCGAGCTCTTTTTTGCAGTTTTTTTTCACTTCAGCCAAAATATACTTCATTGTTTCTTCAAGTTCGTCCATGACATCCTCCGGACCATCAATGAAACCCATTTCGGCGTCAAGTCCGACGAATTCATTGACATGCCGGCTCGTGAAATGAGGTTCGGCCCGAAAGACGGAACCGATTTCGAAAACCCTCTCAAGGGCCCCGACTCCGGCCTGCTTGAAAAATTGGGGACTTTGAGCAAGATATGCTTCGCGGTCGAAATATTTTATTTTGAAAAAATTGGCTCCGCCTTCTGTGGCGCCGGAAAGAATTTTCGGCGTTTTTATTTCAAAAAAACCGCGCTCTCTCAGAAAATCAGCGTAGCTCTTGAGAACTTCGTCATAAACTTTGAAAATCGCACCGACTTTTTCATTGCGAATAGTCAAATTTCGATAGTCAAGCAGCGTTTCAAGATGAAGATTCATATCTTCGGCGGAAATATCCACCGGCAATTCTTCTGCCACGGAAAGCACCCTAAATTCTTTCACATCGAGTTCAACTTTTCCGGTCGCCAGTTCCGGATTGACCAGTTTTTCCGGACGGTTTTTGACTTCGCCTGAAATTTCGACGACTGACTGGGGTCTTATTTTTTTGAATTCAGCATAATCTTTCGTTTCCGGCGTGATGACACACTGCAAAAGGCCGCTCCGGTCGCGAAGGTCGATGAAGATTATTTTTCCGTGGTCGCGGCGCACATGGACCCAGCCAGATACTTTTGCTGTTTCACCGGTTTTGTTGATTGTTTCTGAAACTAATGTTCTGTTCATAATATAACGATTTTGGTCATAGGTAACTTGGTTGTTGGCTGTTGGTTTGGTCTTTGGTTTTTAGTCTTCGGATATCCAATGACCCATGACTTGTCCTACTGCCAATAACCTTGTCACCAAAGACTTATATTTTAACCAACTCCTTCACTTCTTCTGCCACTTCGCCCGGCGTCACTTGAGTTTTGATGTGGTAGGCGTTGGCGCCCAAAGAAAGCGCTTTCTGCACTTCGCTGTCAAGAGCGGAGTTGGAAAGGATGATGATTGGAATATCTTTTGTGTTTTCGTTTGCCCGCAATTCCTGAATAGCCTCAAATCCGTTCATGGCCGGCATCATCATGTCAAGAAGAATGCAGTCAAAGCCGCCTTTTTCAGCTTCTTTCAAGCCCCATTTTCCGTTTTTCGCGGCCACGACTTCAAAACCTTCCTGTTTCAGTTTCGCGCCAAACATTTCAATGAAAACATCCTCGTCCTCGATGATAAGCACTTTGTGTCCGTTCGATTCCGCTTTGGCTTCGGGAGCCGCTTCGGGAACTTCTGAAACAGGCTCGGGCGAAGGAGACGCGACTGCCTCGTGTCCCAGAATTTTTTTGATTTCTTCGGCCAGTTGCGACGGCGTGAAATTTGATTTTGTGAGAAACCCGGCCGCGCCCAAGCCGGTCGCCCTTTCAATGTCCTCCCTGGCTGATAAATTGCTGAAAACGTAAACGGGGATATTTTTGATATCCTCTTCTTTTTTGATGACTTCCAAAATCTCGAAACCATCCATATCCGGCAAAACCACGTCCAAAAGGACCAAATCCGGCTTCCAGGCAAGCATTTCATCTTTGACCGCCATGCCGTTTGAACAGACCTTGACTTCGAATCCGGCGTCCATCATTTTCTTTTCATATATTTCAACCAGCATCGGATCATCCTCGACAATAAAGACTTTGCTCATATTTTTCAAAATAAAATTTATTTGTTCTTTTTTTTATAATTGCTAGCGAGGCACAAATAAAAATTAATTTTCATTTGTGACGAGCGACGCAATTTCAAGCGCCGCGTCAGCACTTATATTTCTCTTTCTTGATGAGATACATCTGGTCTTCGGTCAGCTTGCGGTTAGATTTGATCATATCGGCGATGAGCGCCAACACCAAAAATTGAAGCCCGACGACAAAAAGAAAAAAAGCCAAAAAGATATAGTTCCTGTAAGGCGTAATTTGAAAAGTCTGAAAATAGTGAAACAGAAAAACAAGAAACACAACCGCAGAAACAATCATCATCAAAATGCCGGGACTCCCAAAAAATTTGAGCGGACGGACATCTCGCACGGCTTTGAGAATAATCTTGAACCCATTTCCGACGAATTTCCAGATGGATTTTGTGATTCTTGGTTCGCGGTCGGCATAGTATGTCACTTCCACCGGAATCCATTTCAATTTCAAACCTTTTCCTATCGCGTCAATGATTGTTTCCTGGGTATAGGTGAAAGTTTCGTTTGTGAGGTTCAAGCGGAAAAGCGTTTCCCGGTTATGGGCTCGAAAACCGCAAGTCAAATCATCCGTTTTGTAATTGAGAAAAAATCCGACAACTGAAGCAGCAAAACGATTGAGAAATTTTCTGATCCACGGAATATTTTTCGCCCGTATTTTCCCGAACCGGTTCCCGATTACCATGTCATAATTTCCTTCGATAATCGGTTTGAGAAGCTTCGGGATGTCATTGGGATCGAATTGCCCGTCAGCGTCAATATTGACCATGATATCCGCCCCATTTTTGAGAGCGCTTTCCACCGCTTGTTTGAAAGCGTAGGCCAGACGCCGATTGGGTTTATATGACACGGCGATGTCAACTTCTGCCTTTTTGGCGTATTCCAGGGTCCGATCGGTTGATCCATCATCAACAATCTGGACCAATTTTTCCTTGATCACGGAACCTTCCTGCGAATAAAATTCAGCCTTGAAGCTGTTTCTGATTCTTCTGATAGTTTCGCCAATTTTTTTCTCCTCGTTGTATGCCGGCAGGTTGACTATTAGTTTCATGTCTTGATTTTATCAGATTATGGTTGCTTTTGCGAATACTTTTTCAAACATTTTATCTTCCGATTCCTTTGTAGATAATCCCTTGCGCGAGAATTTTTTCCTTGTCGAGACAATTTTTTCCGTCCACAACGACTTTTATGTCATATTCTTTGAATTTTTCCGGCGGAATTTCCATAAATTCTTTGTGGTTTGTCGCGACAACAATCGCTTCTGAATTTTCAAGAATTCCTTCGATATTCTTGGAGGTAGATTTTCCCGGAACGTGCGGATCAAAAATATTGATCTGGGCTCCCCTTTCTTTCAGAAGCTCGATGATTTTCAGCGCCGGGCTTTCCCGGAGATCTCCGACATTGGCTTTGTAGGACAAGCCTAGAATGCCAATCTTGCTGCCTTTGAGGGCTTTTCCGACCAGATTCAAAGCGTCCTGAAGCAATTCCACTGTGTAGAGCGGCATCCCGTTGTTTATTTCCCGGGCCACCCGCAAAAATTTGTGGTCGAAATTGAGTTCTTTGGCTTTTTCGATGAGATAATACGGATCGACCGGAATGCAATGTCCGCCCACCCCGCAACTTGGCCAATGGGCCATGAAAGCAAAAGGTTTCGTTGCCGCGCCGCGAATGACATTCGTCACGTCGATTCCCATGAGATCAAAAGATTTTGCCAGCTCATTCACAAAAGCGATGTTGATGTCCCGGAAGGAATTTTCCATTATTTTCGTGGCCTCGGCTTCGAAAATGCTTTTCATGGGCATGACTTCGGCGGAAACGATGCTTTTGTAGAAATTGAGCGCCATCTTGAGCCCTTTTTCGTCGAAAGATCCGACAACGCGGGGAATGTTCGTCACGTTCCATTTTGAGTCTCCCGGGTTGATTCTTTCCGGGCAATGGGCGATGAAAACATCTTTTCCGACGGTATGCCCCGCTTTTTCGAAAATCGGCTTCACGACCTCGTCGCAAACTCCCGGATTGATGGTCGATTCAACCACGACCAGCGCGCCCGGTTTCAAGTTTTTGGCCACGGTTTCTGAAGCCGCGATGACGAACCCCAAATCCGGAAAATATTTTTCGTCAACCGGCGTCGGGACGGCGATGATATTGATGTCGCAGTTTCCTATTTCCTTTTCGTCGCGGATGACGCTTATTTTCACTTTCGGAATGATTTCGTCGAGATATTCTTCCCCCACGATGTTTTCGCCATTTTCGATTCGGGAAAGTTTTTTCTCGTCTTTGTCGAACCCGAAAACTTCATATCCTTTTTGGGCGCACAAAACCGCCAGCGGAAAGCCGACATATCCAAGGCCGATAACACAGACTTTTTGGTTATTTTCTGCCATATAAATAAAAATAAGCTGTTTATAGCTTATTTAACAATACTCCAAAAATTGATGTTTTGCAAGAAAATTGCGTTACACGTTTTACGTTATACGTTATGAGACATTCACCGGCAACTCCAGCACAAACCCTCCGACGCTACGCTTTGGCGGGCAAGCCGGCCATTTTTAAATTATAGGTAATTCTAAGACGAATCTACTGCCTTTATTCTTTCCCGGTGATTCCGCCCAGATTTTGCCATGGTGGGCTTCGACCATTTTTTTGCCGACATACATTCCAAGTCCCGTCCCGTCGGTGTGATAATGGCTCACATCTTTTCCGCGTTCGAATTTGTTGAAGATGCTTTCAAGCTCTTCTTTGTCCATCCCGATTCCGGTGTCGGAGACGGATATGCGAACAACGCTTTTCTGCTGCCGGCTGTCGTGATCGAAGAAACTTCCTCTTTCCGCCCGCACCGTAATGCCGCCTTTTTGGGTATATTTGATGGCGTTGTCAACCATATTGGAAATGACTTCTTTGATTTTGGTAATGTCAATTTTCAATTTTGGAAGAGCTATCGACGGTTTTCGCCAGTGGAGATAAAGTTTTTTGGCTTTGGCGGAAAGCTCAAGCGTATCCACCGCTTCCTGGACCAGATCCTCGATTTGCCCTTCCTGGAAATCAAACTCCATTCTCCCCGCTTCCATCCGGGAAATATTGAGCAAATCCTCAACAAGTTGAATGAGTCTTTCGTTGGAAATGTATATTTTTTCGAGCGCGTTTCTTTGCGTGTCGGGAACGGGGCCGTAGGTTCCCTCGAGAAGCAATGACCCGAAGCCTTTGATGGAAGTGAGCGGCGTGCGCAGCTGGTGCGAAGCAATGGAAATGAATTCGGATTTGGCCTTGTCGAGCTGGTGCAACTTGTCGTTCGCCTCCGCGAGCTGCAGGGAGAGTTTTTCCAATTCTTCTTTGCGCTGGACTTCGAGTTTTACGGAACGGACGAGTTGCCAGCCAAAAATTATTGCAATCACAAGAGTAATACCAGTCAAGATTTGATTAGTTGTGTTCTGAACAAAGAAAAATTGCGCCCCAATTCCAATGATGAGTCCGACGACAAGGGCTTGAGAGGCGATCAATTTCACGTTGAACGCCTTATATTTAACAATCAGATAAGCTAAAAAACCGATAAATATCGGCATGCCAAAATATCCGTATTGTGACGAAACCCAATCCGATGTGAAACTACCAATAATATTTCCTGATGAAAAAGTAAAAAGAAAAAAAAGAAGTCCGACTGTAAACAACACCACCTGCTTTTTTTCTGATTTGTTGCTTATTTTTCTGTATCTGATTGTTGCCAAAACTATAATCCAGATTATAAAAATAATTTCAACCGCGTATGATATGTAAAGGGCAAGCAGGCCTTCAATGGCCGTGCAATCACTGATTTTGACGCCGATTAAATTATATTTCGATGATAACAACAAGATAAACGGGAGAATGAGTGCTATGGCTATTATTTTTCTTAAAAAGCCTATGTCTTTCTTATCAAAAAAAACATAGGCTAAATATAAACATCCAGCGTATATCAGCGGTTCAACCAGAATTGTTATCGACCAAAACAGCATTACTTGCCGAGGACTGTTCGTTGCGAAAAGTATAAGCGCTAAAATACCCCAAATAAAAAAACCTAGCGCGATAAACAACAATATTTTTGCGGCTATTGATTTTCTATCATTCAAAAAAACGAAGAAACCCAAAATAATCGACACCAGCATCCCCGGCACCAAGGCATAGTACAAAATCTGGGGAACATTCGCGGAAAAAATAAAATATTTAGCGGCGTCCCAGGGACAAAGTATTGTTTCCATTGTTTATTTTAATTTTTTTATTTTTTCAGTTATAAACGGTATGAAATATTCCTTATATCTTTTCTGCAGGGCGGGAATCTTCCAATCACTGCCTCTGATTTTTTTTCTGCAGTTTTTTTTGCCGCATTGACATCTCAAATTAAGTATATTAGATGTCATGCACATTGCATAGTCAAATGTTATCTCTTCTCCGCGCTTGATATTGTTTATAGCTACTAAAGTTATACAATCTCGGAAACCAGCATTAGGCTCACAACTGTGATTATAAAATTCACCGATTCCTATTTCCTGATTCCTAATCGGGCCAAATAACAGCTTGTCAGAAACATGATAAGGAAAATCCTTGAGATATTCTGACAGGTTCTTGAATTTTTTGATATCAAACACATATCCTCCATAAACTGTGAGAACTTCCCCTTTTTTTATATTTGTCCTTGCGAAAACGCCTCTTCCGCCTTCGACCGGTGATTTTCCTTCTTTCAATTTTGGGGATACCCAAGACATCTTGGAGATAGGCATATAAAAAGCAATGGCTTATGATATGTATTATTCTACCACAAAACAAACAATGAGCAAAAGTTATCCTCAATTTGTTTCCTCAGCATCAAAAATCCGATTCGATTGGTTTTTGACGAGGAAAAACAGAACGATCTGGATGAGAATCGCCATTGTGACGGAAACAATCATGAAATTTCCTTTCGAGACTTGCCAAAGGGTTTCCATTTGTACTCCGATTGCGCTACCGAAATTGGCAACAAAAATATAGATTATCGCCCCCCGCACCACAAGCCGAGATGGCATAATTTTTGAAAGATAGGCATAGTTGATTACGCTCAAAAGGCCATAGAAAAACCCTTCACCGAAAAGAAGAAATACCAGCACGACATTATTGCCGATAGCCAGCACAGGACCGATGAGAAGCGTGACAATGCTCAAATATATCAAATTTCTTTGCATCGAAGATATGCCGACATTGTTCCTTTTTAGCGCCCAGCCGCTTCCGGAAATTATTCCCAGAGAACTGCAAAGCAAAATCATACCCACGGCAAAGGGCGTGAAAGAGCGATAATTTTGGAAATAGACTGAGATCATGAACTCCAACCCCAAGCTGACAATTGAAATCACAAGCTCGCAAGCCATAATCGACCAAAAAATGACGCCCAGTTTTTTATGTGCAGTGTCTAGGAAAAATCCATCTTCAGACCGCTGCTTATAAAAAAAGGCAAATATCGCGAGCGTCAAAAGTCCCGTAAAGAAACTGGCAAGAAAAATCAATTTCCAGCTTCCTGGATACAGCCCGGAAAACAAACCCCCGATAATGGGGCCAAAGATTACTCCCCCTACAAAGCCAATTTCGCTCCATACTAGAGGAATAATAATTTTTTCTTTAAATGATTTTGTCATCGCCCACATCTGGCCAACAAAAAGCATTCCTTTTCCAAATCCTTTAACAGCCAGACCAAAAAAGAAAAGCTCGCTGCTGTTTGCGAAATAACACAGGGCGCATCCGACAATGAAATAAACAAGGCCCTCGATGAGCAAATACTTTTCCCGGTCTCGCCTTTTTATTCTTCCAGAAAGAACGAGCAAGATAATAAGCGAAACTGAAAGGGCGATAAGGTCGGTGTTGACGACCCAGGTAGTGAGATTTTTCGCAACGCCAAAATACTCCACGATTTTCGGGGCGGCGACAGTCGTTGCTCCAATATCAACGGTAGCGAAAAAGTCGATAAGGAGAAACGAGAAAAAAACCAATTTTTTTCGAGTATTAGGAGAAATTTTCATAACTGCCCATTGTATCATAAAAAGTACGCAATGTCAAATTTTGCCTAAGCCAGGAATGCACAATAATTCGTCAGAAAAAAAGGCTTTATACAAGCCTTTTTATTCGAAGTTTCAATCAAATTTTTTTAGCAACAAATTTCAACGGGGTATTTTGTTCCCCTTTTGATAAAATGGGTCTCGAGCCGCTGGAGTTTGAACTTTTTCACAAAATAATCAGATATGAATTTTCGGTCAAGGCCGTTCCTGCAGGTATAAACGTCAATGCTCACAAATCCCCGGTGCGGAAAGGTGTGGACACTGACGTGGGATTCCATCACAACGGTGAAGCCGCTCCAGCCGCCGGAATCTTTGATGCCGTTGTCCGGAGCATTGTATACTTGCGGTTTTCCGAGAACCCTCATCCCGATTTTTTTGGGAAGTTCTTCGAGACATCGGAGAACCAGCTTTTTGTCATTCAGTTTTTTGAAGTTCCCGCCATAGCCGTCAAGCGTGAAGTGTTCTCCGAAGTTGCAGGTTTTCTTTTTGTTTTTGAAAAATTTCATGAACATTTTTTTGTCTTAGTTTGGTTGAACGACAGGAGGCGGAATATTTTTGAGATTTGCATCCGAGTTGTCCTCGCTGTTTCCCGCCGGAACATTTCCAGTTTCTGTGCTGTCTCCTTCAGAAGTCGCGGCGCAGGTTTCATCTCCGGCTGCGCACTCCGCATCGGATTGAGCGGAGCAGTCTTCCGTTTCCGGATCCCCGCCTGCATCGCTAGGCGTAGCATTGCGGGCAGGACATTCGGCGCTTTGCGCATTCAAGCATTCTTCATCATCAGGCGCGCATTCAACAGCTTCCTCCTCGGGCGGATTTTCGAGAAGATACTTCGCCGGGTCGTTGCATTCTTCTCCGTCAGGAACATTTTCAGCGGTGCAGAGCTCTTCCGAGCAGTCCGCTTCGCCTTCACCGCAAACATAGGCGGCGCAATTTTCGTCATTGGGATCACAATCGGGAATATTTTTCGCGTTGCGGCTCAGGATTTTATAATACCAGATATCGTTGTCGGGAACGCCTGTGCATTTTTCTCCCTCGACAAGAGAATTTGGATCGCATTTCCAGATGAAGCAGTTTTCTGTTTCCGGATCGCAATCAATCTGGGCCTGGATGATATAATCCCTTTTCATCATATAGCGCCAGTATGTCACCGCGACTGAACCAACAACAAGAATCCCCAATATGACAAAAAGGATTTTTGATTTTCCATCAAGCCTTATTTCTTCAGTTTTATTTTCTTTTTGGGTTTGGTCCATTCCTAGACTCTATTTTACCATTTTTTCATTTTTTTTTGTATAGCCAACGC
>JAQUQQ010000023.1 GCA_028716005.1 Candidatus Moraniibacteriota bacterium
GTTGGGCCAGTCCCAAAAATATTCCGGCGAGGATCGTCATTTTCCAATTCGGTTTTTTGAGATATTTTGTGAAAAAATAGAAAGCAAAAACCGAAAAAGCGGCGATCCCAAGGTCAGTTGTCACATAGTGGTCGTGGCCCAGAATATTGGGGTCGAAGGCATAAAGGGCGAGCGCCAAAAGTCCGGCTTTCGCGCCGAAAAGTTCCTTGGCCCATTTGAAAATGACAAATCCCAAGAGGAGCGAGAGCAGAATGATCGGCAGCCGAGACCAAAACAAAATTGATTCCGTGTTGTTTCCGGGAAGATAGAGGAAGCGCCAGCCGGCGTTCCATTGGCCGTTGGCGTCCGTTGTCCAAAATTGCTCGTTGGCCGGGAAAGTTACCTTCAGAAACTGAAGCGGAATTCCCGCGAGGTCTTTGAGCAGCGGCGGATGTTCCGGGTTGAGCCGGTAATCGTGGTATTTGACATACGTGTATCCCGACGGGATATGCGCCACTTCATCCATGATAGCCGCGTCTCCCAGCGCCGTGCCGATGGAAATGGCAAGCATAATCGCCAAAATCCCGGCGACGATATAGTTTTGGTATTTTTCAAGCATAAAGATTAAGTAAAAAGTAAAATTGAAAAAGTTAGAACGACAACGTAAAAGTTAAAATTATCTTCTTCCTTTGGCAGTTAACAGGCTGGCTCCTAAAATTCTAGAAATCTCGTCAAGTTCGATTAAAAGACTACTGGCTGTGTCTTTGTTCAATTTTCCGGTATCCCTTAGCAAAGCTAGCCAAAACTTTGATTCATTGGCTGGCTTCAAAGAGTGATGCAGAAAATTTATAAAATCTTTTTTTGAGGAAGCGCATTGGGCTTCGATATAATTTGCTCCAACACTTGTTCCGCTCCGTATAACTTGATTCGCCATTATCCGCGAAGAATTATCTTTAGGCAGTTGATCAATAGCTTTTACCAGCTTTAATATCCATCGGTATATTCTTATTTTCAAATCATTTTTTACTTTTTCCTTGTCGCTTTTCTTTTACCTTGTATTTTTTCCTTCTTCCTTTTTACTTTTTACTTTAGTTAACGTTGATTACATAATAGTCCGTCCCGTTTCCCGGTTGGGGATCGAGTTTTTGGACCAGGGCGTTCGGGAAAACCGATTTTATCTTGGCGATCACCTCGCCGTCATAATACATGAGAACCACTTTGGCCGGCGCTTTGAGGCTTTGCGGGTCGAAATCGGCCGGGCGGGAATAGATTATCCCCGGCGTGGGATAATAGGTGAGGAGTTTCACCACTTCGGCGGAAACGGGGAGGCCGTCATCCATGATTTGGCCGCCGGCGTTGGCGACGACATATTTGTTGACGCCGGGCGGGAGATTGTTGAGATAAAGAGCCATATTTTTGAAATTTTGGGAAAAAGCGGCGTGAATTTGGGGAGCGCTGGCCCAGTCGATGAAATATGTTTTCACTCCGACAAATCCGGACCAGACAATGAGAATGATCAACGCGGCGCGTCCCAGCTGGGCGAAAGGAAGCCGGAAATTTCTGGTTTTCAAGTGGTCCAGGAATCGGAAAATCATTTCCACGGCAAAGGCGGCAATGAGAATGGCGGCGGGAAGCGCGCCAATAGTGCGCAAGGCGTGAGGAAGGCCCTCATAGGTGAGCAGTCCCGGCAGAAGCATAGCCACGAGCCACGAAAGAAGAAGGACGGAAATCACAAAATTCTGGCTTCTTTGGCCGCTTTTTATTCCCTGATAAATCCAGTAGAAAAAATAGTAAATCAAAATGATTATCCCGATCAGGAAAAATATTCCGGTCCAGGACTGAAGTTCCGGCTGGCCCGGGAAATTGTGCCGCCAGTTTTGGTCCCCCTGAAAATTGAACATCCCGAATGTTTTGGTCGCGCTTTCCCAGAGAGCCTTTGCCAAATGTCCCTGGTTTACCTTCGGAGAGAAAACCGAAACTGATTCCGAGCGGGTCGCGAAATATTCCGGGTGGAAATAGAAATCAAGGAGCATCGGCAGGGCAACAAAAAAAGCGGCCAAAAAGAAAGCCAAAATGGGTTTCCAATATTCGCGGAGGAACTTTTTCTTCGAAATGAGAAAAGCGAGAAGAAGCATGACCAGGATAATCGGCGCGATCCGGAAAGCGATATATCCATGGATTCCGAGTCCAAAAAACAGCCCGGCATAGACATAATCCCGGAATCTTTTTTCCCGCAGTCCTTTGAAAAGAAAATAAAATGTGAAAACAAGGACGAAAGGCAGCATATTGGCCCGAAAAGAAATCCGGTTGAAGTTGATGGCCCAGAAAGAAGTGGCATAGAGGAATCCGGCAACCAGCCCGGTGCGGTATGTCCCGAAGAGCTCGCGGGCGAGAAGCATCACTCCGGCGACTGTCAGCACGCCGAAAAGAACCGACCACATTTTGAGGGTGATGACGCTCACGCCGAAAATCTTGAATCCGAGAGCGATGAGATTCATGAAAAGCCCCTCGCGGCCATAGTTGTTGGGGTAGAAGAGCTGGTAATGTCCGGTTTCGTTCGCGTTCAAGGCATCCGTCCCGTTCACGGCTTCGTCGGGATACACTCCCGGGGGCAAGGTGGTTATATGGTATGTCCGGGCCAGGATGGCGATCGCGAAAATCACCGCCGCTAGCGTCAAAAAGAAAAACTTGTGCCGCATGAAGGACTTGTCTTTCCAAACCCGAACCACTCTGTCCTTGAGGGCATTTTTTTTCTGTGGTGATATGTTTTTTCCCGCTTTCGCAGAAATATTAGTTCTTTTTTTCATTGCATTTTGTTTTTATTTTCTGCTTCGGCGGGTTTCGCCCCGCCGACAAATAACCAAGTGCCGCATGTTTGAACACGCGGAGCTTCATTTTTCATTTCCCTTTTGAGAAGTTATTCCGCTGCCAATATTATACACCACAAGCCAAATGCTTGACAATAGCTTTTTTTTGTGATAAATATCAGCCAGAAACAAAAAGGCGTTTGCATCGTCAGGCGCATATCCTTGAAATCGCGGGAGGGCGGAATTTTGAAAAAATCGGTTGCATTTTTGGTGTCATTGGCCTTTTCTCTGATCATTTATTGTTCCGTATCAACCGCGGCGGAGAGGCCCCTGGCGCTGAAATGGGGAAAGAGCCAATGGGGCGTCTCCGCGACCTATGACCGAAGGGAAAACCGGACGCTGGTTTCGCTCAATGTTTGGAAAGGCGAAAAATACGGCGGGGAAAAATCGTCCTTGATCTTTCCCGGATTCGTCGAGGCCAAAACGGTGAAAAATTTTTTCGGGCCCGGTCAGGACGCGGTTGTCCTGATCTTCAGGGAAGGAAGCGGGGGAAACATGAGATATGAAGTGTATAAGATCAATCCCCGCGTCGCCAAGTTGGTCAAAATTCCCGGCCCCTCTCGGGACTTTCCCGCCGGAGAAATTGTGCCGGACAAAGGCGGATTCCTTATCTTCAGTGGGGTGAGGTATTCCGTGGCGTATTTCCATGACGGGTGTTTGGCTGAAAAAACCCCGCTGGCGACGGTCGTCGAAAAAGACGTGCCGGCAGTATTTTTTTCCTTGCGCTCGGACGGGGAAATTGAAACTCATCCCATTGATTTGCCGGCAAAAGGCGTCCGGGTCGGCAAGGGCCAAAAGCTCTATTTCCTGAGAAGCGACATGAGCGAACCCCAAGAAGAAATCCGCTGCGAGGGGCTCGCGATGGAGCTTCCTCCGGGAGAACCGTGCGCCCGGTTGTTTCCCGACGGGGGAAAAGGTTTCATCACCATCCGGATTGAAAGGAAGATGGTGAAAATACCCCTCACGGTGTCGAATTAGCTCACGGCTCCCGGCCAAACTTTGGTGGATTTCCACTCGAGGGCGGCACGGGGGCTTTTTCTTTTGGAGAAAATTGGCGTGGGGTTATCCACACCGCCGAATGTTGTTCTCTTGCGATTGTTTTTGTGGTATAATTTGGAAAAAGAATCGGAGTCTTTTGCTCTGCCCGGGACGGAAGTGTTTGTTTGTATGACTTAGCGAAATAAAAAATAAATTATAATATCATGGAAAACAAAAAAAACAATAATTCTCCCTCGATTGAGAATTTTGTCAGCCAGCTTGTGAAGGATAAGGGCCTGGACAATTTGGAACCGGAAGTGTTGCAGCAGGTGAAGAGCGATCTCGCGGAAAGGGTGGAAGACCGCCTGAACGCGGCGATGGTCGCGAAAATGCCGCCTGAAAAACTGGAATTTTTTGAGAAAATGCTCGACAAATCAAGTCAGGAAGAAGTCCGGTCTTTTTGCGAGCGGAATATTCCCGGTTTGGACGGAATAGTGGCGGCCGAACTCATTGAATTCAGGAAAACTTATCTAAATTTATAAAGTCATTTTCAAATGGCGATCGAGAACAAAAAAGAAAAAATAAAAGTTGCCATCGTTGACGTGACTTCCAAGGCGGAAAATGAAGCCCGTGATTTGGCCGAATCCCGAATGACGGCGGACAAGGAGGAGTTGAAAGGATTTAAAGGTTTGTGCAAAAAAATTTGGAAGCATAATCTGGCCCGGGGCTGGTATACCAGGCGGGAATACGACAAGGCCCGGGAAAATATTGTTTCCCGGCAGAATCTTTTCGCGGGCGAGGGCGGCGGCAAACAAGAGCATGAGGAAGTGATGAAATCCATCACCGATCGCTTCATCAGCGAATATCAGGAGTCAGTCCACGCGGAAGCCGGCGAGCAAAAAGAAAAACTCGGGGATTCGGAAATTGAAAGAGAAATCAAATCGGAGATCGAAAGAGTCGTGAAAGAATACGCCCTTCAGGACCTTTCCCAAAAGAACAGCCGAGAAAACTTTGAGAACGAAAAAAACGCGATTCTGTCTGGAATCAAAGGGGCAAAAAGAGACGTGGTCGGCAAAGGGAGCTTGTTTGCCGACAATCTTTTTGAAGTGGTGAAACAGGTCCAGCGATCTCTTGAACAAGGCAAAAAATTTGAAGATTTGGATCTGGATTTTGAGGTTGTTGTGGGAAGGGCGAAAGACAGGGTGCGCACGGAAGCCCAGTATAACGCGGTGGACAGGATCGTGGAAAAAATTACCCACAGCAAATACGGATGCTTGGTCAATGAGGCCGTTCTGGCTTCGTCGCTTTCCGTTGTTTATTGCGGAGGGGGAAAAATATTGCAAACGCTGACAAGAAGCCGCCTTTTGGCCTGGGCGACATTCGGCGCGACCGCTGTTTTCGGATCCGGCGTGGCGGCGCTTCGGGAAAGCCAGATGTTCGAAGAGGACAGAAAAAGGCATTTGCGGGATATCGCGCAGGGAAAGAAGTTCGATCTCGAAAACAAGCCGAAGAGGGCGGAAATGGAGGCATTGCGATATGAGACAAAGAATGCCAAAGATTTGGCTGATAGTCTTGAGAAAGGATTATACGCCTACAACGAAAAAGGAGAAAGGCATTTGCGGGAATTTTCAAAGGGAGATATCCAAAATATTCTCGACAATTTGGCGGAAATTGAATCAAGAATCGCGCTTTCAGACAGGGCAAAAATAGACTTGATCAGCTATTCCGGAAAAAACAAATCCGAGCAGGAAGGTTTGAGGCTTGACCTTCTGCGCGCGCAGGCCAAAATCGATCTCGAAAAATATTTCGCAAAAAATCAGAAATTGGCGGACGAATTGTTTGGCGGGAGAAATTTCAAAGATTTTTCCAAAAGTCTGAACGAAGCAAAAATTGAAAATCTCATGAAGGGGGAAGAAGGCGTTGAAGCAAAAAACAGGATTGCCAAAAAAATGAAACAGAAAAAAGTCGCCTGGGCGGCCGTGAAGGGATTGGGAATCGGGTTGGCGGTGGGGGCCGCGGCGCAGGAAGCAAGAGCGATTTTCGGCGGAGAAGAAGAAAGCCTGTTCAGCCAATTGTTCGGAGCAAAAGAAGCGCACGCGGCGGGAGCGGCCGGTTCCGGGGCGGAACCGCAAAAATACACGGCCCTTGGCTATTTTTACCGCTGGATGACGGGAAATTTTCCGCGTATGGACGCGCGGCACATGCAGGATTTTGCTTTCGGGGAACAGCATTTCAGCCTTCCTCGCGGAGCGTCGCTTCTCAAAAACCCGGACGGAACGCTGCAACTTCTGCGGGGCAAAGACATTCTTGTCGACCATATTCCCGTTGACGCGAAAGGGCACTTGACTCCCGACGGGCGTTCGCTTCTCGCGAGCCATGACGTGAAAATTTCCGGGCCCGAAATCGGCGGACCGGGCCATTCTCACGATCTTACCCCAAAAGATTATATTGAAAAAAACAAGGGGCTGTTTCATCACATCAAAAGAACGCTTTGGTACGACAATGACACCCCCGCGCCCGTTTTCGACAAAAACGAGCTGAAATTGTGGTGGGGAGGAAAAGGCGGAACGGGAATCGACACCAACGGAAATTATGTTTTCAATGTGAAGCATATGATGCCGAACGGGTCGTATCACAAAAATCTTTCCGTGAATGCCCAGGACGCGATGAAATCCGGAAAGCTGAAAATGCTTCTTTCTTTGTCGCGCGGCACGCAATGCGACGTGGTGGAAGTGCCGATTGACGCGAACGGCAACGCGGTGATTGACCCAAACAGCGAAATCGGAAAAACTTTTTTCAAGACAATCGCCGGAAAAAGCGGGTCCAAAGCCGTTTTCACCGGAAAATTCGCCGAAGTCGCCCAGATGATGGGAGAAAAAAACGGAGTCGACCAGGTGCGGGTTCTCGCGACGCATGTCGGAAAAGGAGTGGATGGCGTTCCCTGGACCCCGCCAGTGGCTTTTGACATGCCCGCGCCGATCGAAGTCGAACCCCCGCCGTTTATTCCGGTCGTCGGCAGATGGCCGTTGGAAAAAGGCGAGCCTGAAAGAAAAGGAGACGTGACTTATCCGTATGGTTATGGCTATGGATATGAAGGCGGAGGCGGAGGTGGATTTGGACTATTGGATCGCGAAGAATATAAAAATCGAGTATCAAAAAAATTGCTTGAAGACAAGAATTTTGACGTTTCAACCGACGATTGGGAAATAACAAAAGAATATCTTGCAGATCAGGATGAAAGCTATTTGAAGGAATTGAGAGATATGGTGTCTGGCAGCCAGACGATGAAAAAAGATACCGAAGTTGTCATCACAGTTCCTTCATTCAAGGAGGGAAAAAATCTTGAAAAAACCTTGAGAAATTATGCAAAAGTGAAAAATAGGAAAAAATTTGAAATTGTGATATTGGAAAATCACCCACGGAATGTCGAGAAAGATGATACTTCTGAGGTTATAGAAAAAATAAAAAAAGAATTTCCGGATATGCAGATTGTGCATCTCTACAAGGCTTTTGAAAAAAAACCGCCGATTGGGTTGGTCAGAAAATATCTCGTTGATTCGGTTTTACTGAGGAAAGTTGAAGCCGGAATCAGAAAGTCCTTAGCTATAGCGAGCAACGACGCTGACCTGGAAGATATTAGCGAAGATTATGTTGATATTGTCAGCAATGCCTTCAGGCGGAATAAAAACCTCGACGCAGTCGGCGCCAAGTGGGATTATCCGTTGGAAGTATTCAAAAAGTTTCCTTTGCTCCACGCAAGCCAAAGGCTTTGGCATTATTTTGATATTGCCTTTCGGAATTATTATTTGCGCTCTCCAGAGTTGATAGGAAGAAATTCCATTTTCAGGTCGGGCTTATACGCGGGAGTGGGGGGATACAACGGGAAAGCGGAATTAGCAGAGGACTTGGAAATCGGATGGCTGATAAAATTCGCCAGAAATTTTGATACAAAAAGAATAGGATACTTGAATGGCGCGTGGTTGAAATCAAATCCGCGCAGGGCCGTTGTAAAAATGCTATCAGGCGGAAGATTGGTCCAACAGTATGGAGATTTTCACGCCAATGAAGAGGTGAGAAATTCCCCAATCAGCGAATTGCTGAAAGAAAAAAGAGATTTCAATTTGGAAGAATTCAGGCTGGAAGTACAAGCTATTCACGATTATTATTTTCAATGGTGCAAATCCAAAGGCGGCTGGGTTGAGGATAGTTTTCTGGAAAAATCTTTTGACAGAGCTATGAGATTTTTAGGCGTGAAATACCGCAAAGAAGGCGAAAAAGTGATTGTTTCTGACGCCTCCGAGCTGGTTAAAAAACTGGAGAGGAATACAAGAAAATAGAAATTTTTTCGATTTTTTTATGACAAACAAAAAGCCAGCGCAAACAAGCGGGGGAATTGAGGCTGGAGGCGAACAGCCTGTTCGGCAACCGGACAAAAGAAAACCGAAGGAAGCGGCATTGACTTTGAAAGAAAAAGAAAAACTGGCCAGGTATATCCAATCCGCCATTGAAACGTATGATTTTTCCAATCTGCTGAAAAAAGAAAATTTCAATATCTCGGATAGTGAAGGAAAAGAAGTGAATGAAATGATCCTGAAGGCTATGGGCATAGCGCAGGACGATTTGATCGGTTTTCTTGTCAAAGAATACGGAGCTGAAGGTTTGAAAAAGGATATTCTGGCCGGCCGATATCCCGAAATTGAGTATTTTGAAAGCGAACTCAAGAAGATTGCCGAAGAATATTATTTGAAATTTTTGAATGGCGCTGAAGCGATCAACAAGCGGCAAAGCGAGGACTTCAACCGGCTGAATCTTGGAAAATATCCCGATGCCGCGCTGGATGCCGCGGCGGAAGCTTTGCGGGAAGGAACGGAGCAAGAAGAGCTCGAGGAAAAAATAAGATCGGAAATCGAAAAGAGGGTCGGGGAAGTGATCAGTTCTATCGAGGGCCTGGACAAGGAAAATTTGAAAAAAAGCGGCGTCGACCTCGAGAAGTTGGAAGCCGAAACGCAAGCCTTCCTGAAAGATGAAGAAAAAGAAATTGTTCGTCATTGCTTGAGCAGGTTTCAAAAAGGATCGGAACACAAAATGCAGGTCCGGGACCCGGAGCAAATTTCACTCTGGACAAATTATTTCACCGATTCCGCGTTCGAGCATAAAGGGGGAGAGGAGCTCAGAAAAGCCTACCTCAAGGCATTTCCGAAGTCAGCAGGGGGAACGAGGACAATTAATGAGGACACCTGGAGCGGACCCATAGATCCGAAAGATACCTCACCCGCGCGTGAAATCATGCGCCATGCCCTTGCCAGCCCGAATTTGAAAAATTTGAGCGATCTTGTCGGAAGCGGGGAAAAAATATTCGATACGGAAGCGGGACGGGAGGCGTTCAACAGAAAAATAAACGAGTTGCTTGACGATTTCACGACCCATGGGATGCTCGGCAAGCCCGATCCGAAAACGGGAGAGCGCCCGCTTTTGCCAAAATCCGATCTGGACGGCCAGGCCTGCATAATCCTTCTCAAAAAAGCCGGATTCGATTTGTCCAAGATAAAATACGTGAGGCAGGGCGAAGAGCCAGAATCCGGTTGGACTTTCGACACAACCAAGGAACACGGTTATGTCGCGAGAGACGGCGGAAAAATTCTTATCACGAATGATTCCAACAAAGAATCCGGAAAAGACAGTTCGGCAAAATTTATTTTTGACGGATTGGTGAAATTTGGCCTGCTGGACGCAAAAAAGCATCCGGGAATCCGAAAATTTGTGGAGTTTGTGACGAAAGAAGATAACAAGGATTATACCGATGAAGAAGCCAAACAAATAATCGCGCACTATTCAAAAAATCTGATGGGACTCAGAAGATTTCTCACGGATGAGGCTCTGGTTCGGATTTTTGAAGAGAAAACTATGGAGAGTTCGGATTTTAGTCCATACCGTGAATTGCCGATAAGCTATCTTGAAAATCTGGAAAAACAAGGCGCATACATTAATAGCCTTTCTTATAAAGACGTTTCGAAGAGGCTGACTGATTCCAAAAAATATTCTCTAGGAGCTATTGAGAATTTGGCAGAGCAAGGCTTTGCGATTGACACAGGCAAGCGTTTCGGAAGGGTTTTGATCGATACCGGGCAAAAGGATGCGCAAGGCATTCGCAAAAGAAAGGTCGGTTTGGGTTTCGACGCGGCGAGGCATGAAGGCTACGGAGCGTATGTAGTGTTTGACGAAGAGGGCGGATATTTCTCCATCCAGACCGTGAAAGAAATGGACTTCGATTTTCCGCAAGGATTCGCGGTCGGCAAGCGCTATTGGCTTTTCACGGGAAATGGAGAAGAATTGAAAATTACGCTTGAAGAAGTTTTGAGAAAATTGGATGGAAATCCCGATTATAAAATGCCCGACGGACTCAAGGAAATTCTTGAAAAAGAGAAGCAGGAAAACGAGGAAATTGAAAAAAGAGTCGATTCTCTTTTCAAAGGTTTGAAAATTGACGAGATCGAGCGGGGATTGCCGGAAAATGTTTCAGTTTTGCCGGACGATGAAAAGAAAAAGGTTGAAGAAAAAAGCCGGATTCTGCGGGAAGCCAAAGTTTTGATTCGAAAAATGGCCGGAGCATTTTCCAGTGAAGATTTCACTTTCTTTTTGGAAAGCATTTTCGAAGAAAAATATCTCGAATATTATAAAAAGACAAGAGATCAAGAAACGGATCCGGCAAAGCCTCAAGGTTTTGAAGACAAGTTCAAAAGAACTTTGCGTGATTATTTGGAAGAAAACGGGTATAATAAAGAAGAAATAAAACAAATTGTCAATTTGTTTGGAAAAATAAGCGAACTCAAGTTTGGATAATCACAAACATTATTTTTTTGTATGGCTAGTTACGAAAAACCAATTGCGAAAAGTCCGAGGGTGGCCAAAGAAGGGAGCCCAAGAGCCAAGGGGCTGAAATCTCCCGTATACGACCCGGCGGCAAAAGTTGCCGAGATGGACGCGGAAACCGAGAAGCTATTGGTTGACGCCGCGAAAATAATGGCTCCGACAAAAGGGGATGTCGAACTTGCCCGCGAAGTGGAAAAAGCCCAAAAAGATCCGCTTCAGAAAAAAGCCGAGGAAAACAATGAGGCAATAAACAGCTCGCCGTATTTTGATCCGGGTGAAACGACCGCCAGCCATACGGAAAGAGCAGCGGAGCCGTCAAGCGAGCCAGCCGCAGGAGCAGCGCATGAAACAGGAGAACCTCCAAAAGATCCGCTTCAGAAAAAAGCCGAGGAAAATAATGAGGCGATAAACAGCTCGCCGTATTTTGATCCGGGTGAAACGACCGCCAGCCATACGGAAAGAGCAGCGGAACCATCAAACGAACCAATTGCCGCGCCGACGCCGGAAACGGCTCCAGCCGCGCCGTCTGCTTCCGAAGCGGAAAAAGAAGCCGAAAGAAAAAATCGCGAGGAGTTTGAGAGAATAAAAAATGAATTTGATGAAAATGAAAAGAAAATTTTTGAAGGAAGAGAAGGCGTGGGCAGAAAGTGGCGGATTATATCCAGCGCCTTGGAATCCGTGGGTCTCACAAAGAGAAAAGCAAAGGATGAAGAGATCAAAGAATTTCTGGAAAAGAGAGAAGATCTGCGTCGCAAATTGAAAATAGCCGGATATAAAGCGT
>JAQUQQ010000024.1 GCA_028716005.1 Candidatus Moraniibacteriota bacterium
GAGAATGAGATCGGATCAGTCTTTGAAGAAGCTGGAAGATTATTAATTAATCCGGGGTAGCTCAATTGGTAGAGCGACGCGCTGTTAACGCGTTGGTTGTCGGTTCGAGTCCGACCCCCGGAGCCAAATTGTATGTTGGAAGGAAGCCGCCTCGGCGCTTCGCGCCTCGGCGGGCACATTTGCCAGTATTTTCCACGGCATTTCCGCCAAAACGGAAACCTTCCGCTCCCGCAAAATGCGGTTCGAGCCAATCTTTTTTAGAAAATTTTTCTTTTCAGAAAAATTTTCCTGCAAAGCGATAATTTCGGCTTGTTTAGCGGCTAAAATGAATCTTTTAGCCGGTTCGAGCCAATGATTACCCTTTCGCTCAAAATCACCTAATTTTTCGGAAATCTCAACCTTCTCGTTGAGGATTTTTTGTTTTTTGGCGGCATATTCGGCTTTGGAAATTACCCCTTCCAAATGCGCGTCCAGTAGCTTGTCCAGCTTTTCCTCACACTCCTTGTTTTTGGCTTTAAGATTTTGAGCGAAAGTGATTCCGTCTTGGGCTTCCTGCTCTTTTTCCTTGTCCAGTTCCGCAATCATCTTGTCCGCCCAAGACGGGGGCAAAGAAACTTTTTGAATTTCGCCGGAAATTTGCTCGGCCAAAAGTTCCTCGCGGATATAGGGCTGGGAGCACGCGCCCCGCTTTTTGGTACAGCGATAGTAGTTGTGCCCCTTTTGCGTTTCCGAAGTTATGGCGCATCCGCACTCGGCGCAGGTTAAAAGTCCGCGAAAAGCATACTCCTTGATATTCCTTTTTTGCGGGCGGGCGCGATCTGCGAGAACCTTTTGGCATTTGTCAAAAAGTTTCTTTGCAATCATTGGCTCATGCTTTCCTTGCCACAGTTCGCTGTTGTATCTGAACATTCCGTAGTAAAACGGATTTTGCAGAATGTTCTGTATCACCGAGACGGAAAGCTTATTGTTGCTTTTGCTAAACAAGCCGGCGGAAATTGAAAGTTTCCGCAAATCTTTCAGAGAATAATTTCCGGTTGCGTAAAGCTCAAAAATTTTCCGAACGAGGCGAAACCGCTCCGGGTCTTTTACCATTGTGTGCGTCCGCAAGTCGTTCAAGTACCCGAGCGGAGCGGGTCCGGGCATTTCGCCTCGGCGCAGTTTTTGGCGCAACCCTCTTTTGGTATTCTCTGAAAGATTATCCACAAAGTACTTTGACTGCCCAAAAGCGATATTGAGCATAAACTTTCCCTGCGGCGTTGCTTCAAACCAAAATGTCGGAAACTTCAACGCTTTGATTTTCTCAGAGTCAATAAGAAAAATAATTTTTCCGCCGTCAACAGAATTGCGGGCGAGCCGGTCGGGGTGCCACGCCAAAATTCCTTCGGCTTCGCCATTTTCTATCCGCTCCAGCATTTTGTTGAAAATCGGGCGGCCCGGCTCTTTTGCCGTCTGTGATTCGCGGAAAGTATCAACAATAATGAGCCGTTCTTTGTCGGCAAATTCCCGCAATTCTGTTTCCTGCGCTTCCAGCGACAAAACTTGCCTGTCGTCCTCGTCCGTTGATTTTCTAATGTAGAGAAAGTATTTGTGCATAGTTTTGAAAAATTATTTTTCTATATCGCTTTTGGGCAATCCGCCTTCGGCGGATAAATTATCGCTTTGCAACTCGCCCGAAGGGCGAGAAAAAAAGATTAGCTGCAAACATTCGTTTACTCCGTGCTTCGCACGGCGAACCGCATTTTGCGGGAGCGGAAGGTTTCCGTTTTGGCGGAAATGCCGTGGAAAATACTGGCAAATGTGCCCGCCGAGGCGCGAAGCGCCGAGGCGGCTTCCTTCCAACATACAATTTGGCTCCGAACTCTGAACGAAATCCGAACTTTTTTCAAGGAAAATCCGCAAGCGGATTTGGATTGAATCCCGCCCCGCGTTTCCGCCCGCCTGACGGCGAGCAAAACAGAAAAATTTTCTCTCAACTCTTTTAATCGCGCGCCCCCAAAATTTTTTTCAATTAAGGAAAAGAAAATTTTTCTGTTTTGTCCTTCCGCTAACGCGGAGAGGCGGAAACGCTCCCACCCCAGCCGCGCCTTCGGCGCGGAGAGCAGGCGGGCAAAAATTCCTTCCCCCAGACCCCCTTCCTTTTTGCCCGCCTGCTTGGGCTTCGCCCTGAAATTTTTTTGCGGGGCTGGTTTATTTATAGTTGCGCTTGCCCCACCACTCCCGTGCGCGCGCAACGAGGCGGAACTCCCTTTGAGATTGTCAAATCTGATAAAATGAGATACCATAAAATTGCTAATGAATATGTCCTATCATTTAGTTTATATCTTTTAATGGTATATGGCAAGCAATTCAATGTCAAACAACAAAATAGCTTCAAATTTCAAAAAACTGCGGGCGCAGAAGGGCTACTCTCAAGAAAGAGTGGCGCGACTCGCTGATTTATCTTTGAATACGGTCATTCGGATTGAATCCGGAGTAAATAAAAATCCGACTATTGAGACGCTTACCAAACTCGCCCATGCGCTTGAGGTGAGCGTTGATGATTTAATACAGAAGTAAATATGAAAACCTATTTATACATCATCACGAATATATCAATGCCAGACATCTGCAAGGTTGGAGTAACCAGCGATGTTGAGAAGCGGTTGCGGGATTTGAATAAAACCTCAACCCCGACGAGATTTCAGATATATGAAAAGTTTGAATTGAAAAATGCAGAGATATTGGAGCAAAAAATCTTGCAACACTTTGCGAAACAGAGGATAAATCGCAAAAGAGAGTTTTTACAGGTACACCCAGAAAGAGTGTGTGATTTCATATTTGACAATAAAAACATTGCTCCCGAAAAGGAGTCAGAGGTAAAAAGCAAATTTGCAAAAATTGGCATAAAACAGGGTGATATTTTGAAATTTAAAGAAGGAGATGAGATCCACCAAAACATTGTTGCGGCCGTCGGTAAGGGAAATTCTATTATTTACCATGGTGGCAAAACCTCGCTTTCAAAATCGGCGCAGAAAGTTTTGAAGGAAAAATTTGATAAAGACTGGAAAGCTGTACAGGGTACAATTTTTTGGACATTCAAAGGCAAAACTATCCGTGAATTAATGGATGAAAATAATTTATAGGTATGGCAAATTCCAAAGAAGCAAAGGCAAGAATCAAAATCAATAAACTGCTCGAGGAAGCGGGCTGGCGATTTTTTGATGATGAAAAAGGACCTGCCAACATTCAGCTTGAGCCAAACGCAAAAATCACGAAAAAAGAGATTGACGCTTTCGGCGAGGATTTTGAGAGCACCAAAGGTGGGTTTATTGATTTTCTCCTTTTGGACGAGAAGGGATTTCCGTTTGTTGTTTTGGAAGCGAAAAAAGAAGAAAAAGACCCACTCGACGGCAAGGAACAAGCTCGCCGCTACGCACAGTCGCAAAACGCTCGCTTTGTTTTGCTTTCAAACGGCAACCTTCATTATTTCTGGGATTTGGAACGAGGCAACCCGGAAATAATCACAGAATTTCCCACGCAAGAATCGCTCTTGCACCGTTTGGAATTTAAGCCGGACAACAAGCGTCTTGCTGACGAAAAGATTGAGCCGGACTACATAGCAACAACGCGCAACCCGAATTATAAGGACGATCCGCGCTATAAAGATGAAGCGACAAGGGAGCAATATCTTCGGGATGAAGGTTTGCCGATTTTGCGCCCGTATCAGCTTAAAGCGGTTCAATCCCTGCAAAGAAGCGCGGAAGCTGGAAACGACCGATTTCTTTTTGAAATGGCAACTGGCACAGGAAAAACGCTTGTGTCCGGCGCAGTCATTAAACTTTTCTTGCGCACCGGCAACGCGAAAAGAATTTTGTTTTTGGTAGATCGCTTGGAGCTTGAAGGTCAAGCGTATAAAAATTTCGTTCGTTATCTCAAAAACGATTACACCTCGGTTGTCTACAAACAAAATCGTGACGACTGGAAGAAAGCGGAAATTGTCATCTCAACCGTTCAAAGTTTGTCCTCGCAAGACAAGTACAAAAAACTTTTCTCACCCACTGACTTTGACCTGATAATTTCCGATGAAGCGCACCGCTCAATCGGCGGCAACAGCCGCGCCGTCTTTGAGTATTTTGTCGGCTACAAGCTCGGACTCACTGCAACGCCAAAAGATTATCTCAAAAATGTTGATCCGCAAAAGTTATCCGCCAAAGACCCCCGCGCTTGGGAGCGTAGGCAACTGTTGGACACCTACACGACTTTTGGCTGTCCGAGCGGCGAGCCGACTTTCCGCTACACCTTGCTTGACGGCGTAAAAGACGGTTACCTCATCAATCCTGTTGCCGTTGACGCGCGCACCGATATTACTGCCGAGCTTCTTTCCGAAAAGGGCTATGCCGTCATGGTGGAAAACGAGGAAGGCGAGGAAACCGAAGAAACTTTTTTCCAGCGCGATTTTGAGAAAAAATTCTTTTCGGACAAGACCAATCAAGTATTTTGCAAAACGATTATTGAAAACGCTTTGCAGGATCCCATAAGCGGTGAGATTGGCAAAACTCTTGTCTTTTGCGTAAGCCAAAAACACGCTTCCAAAATTACGCAAGTTCTCAATCAAATGGCGCACCAAGTGTGGCCGGATAAATACAATTCCGATTTTGCCGTGCAAATTACCTCAAACATCCAAGACGCACAGCAAATGACGATTAACTTTGCCAACAATAACCTCAACGGACATACAAAGTTTTTGCCCGGCTACAAATCAAGCAAAACAAGAGTGTGCGTTACTGTCGGCATGATGACCACCGGCTATGATTGCGAGGATATTTTGAACCTTGCTTTGCTACGCCCTGTTTTCTCGCCGACCGACTTTGTGCAGATGAAAGGCCGAGGTACGCGCAAATTCAGCTTTGAGTATAAAAACGAAGACGGCGAAGTACGAAAGGTGAAGAAAGACAAGTTTAAGTTTTTCGATTTCTTCGCCAACTTTGAATACTTTGAAGACAAGTTTGACTACGACGAAGCACTTCGCCTGCCGATTATCAAAAAGGGTGGTGATGGCGTGGGTGAAGGAGTGGGCGTTGATATTGATGAGATTGAGATTTTTGACCCTGACAAAATCAAGCAATTAACCGAAACACCAATCGGCACAGAAGGAATGAAGGTTGACCGCAAGCTCTTTGAAGAAGCGCGAAAGAAAATCCAAAAAGACGAGGAAGTGAAGGAGGCCGTTGATCAAGAACAATGGGAAAAGGCGGTGAAAATTTTGCGCGACAAATACGAGGACAAGCCGGAGCTATTCCTCAACCTTGAGAAAATCCGCAAGAGCGAAAACCTTGACCGCCGTTTATCTTGGCGCGAATTTTTGGAGCGGGTATTCGGCTTGATTGATGCATTCAAATCTAAAGACGAAAAACTGGAAGAAGAAGTTGAAAAGTTTATCTCAATCTACAAGCCCGAAAGCAGATATGTGCCGTATATCAGAAATTACCTGAAAGCGTATGTTGCCGATGATCGTTTCCGGGAGATTATAAACAGCAAGCACTTTGCCGAGCTGAATGTATACCCAGGTTTTTCCATGCAGGAATTTAAGGCACTCAATGGTTGGCGCGACACCGTGCCAGAATATGTCAAAGATTATGTGCCGGTTAACCAATACATGAGATAAAAAATATGATTTCAAATATAGAAAAATACAAGAAGGACCTAAAAATCCTCATAGAGCGAGGAAACGATTTATTGAACGCTTTTCAATATGAGTGCTTTCCTGATGATTTTACTACCCAACTAGAACAAGCTTTCAAAGGCAAGAAGGGTAAAGCAAAAATTATCTCAGATTTTATAGAATCATTACCAAACTTCAGAGCGGAATATCAAAAGTGGTATTCGGAATCTCTTGCATTACTAAGACAGTTACTACCCGACCGAGTAGATGATTTTATAGATCTTTATAAGAAGCCGAAAACAAAAAGGAAAGATATTACCTACGAAAATTATGTTATAGAAGATGCCCTGCAGGGGCTGCATGTCACAAGAGGTTGGGATAAAGAAAAGGTTGTCGGTGCTGATGCGGCTATTCCACGATTTACTCAACA
The DNA here is from genome assembly GCA_028716005.1 of Candidatus Moraniibacteriota bacterium. Lineage (GTDB taxonomy): Bacteria > Patescibacteriota > Minisyncoccia > Moranbacterales > UBA11712 > UBA11712. Next base: position 6,072 of record JAQUQQ010000024.1, read on the forward strand.
GTTAAATATTCTTAAATCTGTACATAAAAGGTTCGAGAGCTCCCTTTTTGATATTAAGCAATTGGTGCGGGCGGACCTGTTTGATTCTGAACTAGATGCTGCAAGAGAATTAAACCAAAAAGGATTTATGCGTGGAGCGGGTGCTGTCGCAGGCGTAGTTTTAGAAAGTCATCTCTTGCAGGTGTGTGAAAATCATAAAATAGCTGTAAAAAAGAAAAATCCGACCATTAATGATTTTGCACAATTACTAAAAGATAATGATGTGATAGATACTCCTGATTGGAGAAAAATCCAACACCTGGCTGATTTAAGAAATCTTTGTGATCACAAAAAGAAAAGCGACCCCACAAGTGAACAAATTGACGAATTGATTGATGGCGTAGCAAAAGTAATCAAAAACTTATTTTAACTATGTTAGACGCAACCACCAAACGAAAAATTGACTCGGCCCGACAAATCCTTGTCGGCAAAGTCCCTGATCCAAAGGCGCAAGTAGAGCAAATCACCACGGCGTTGGTCTATAAGTTCATGGATGACATGGACAAGGAATCGCAGGAGCTTGGCGGCGAGGCAAAATTTTTCACCAACGGCTTTGAAAAGTACAGTTGGACCAAACTTTTGGACAAACGGCTTTCCGGACAGGAGCGGCTTGATCTCTATGTGCAAGCCATTACCAATATGTCCAAAAATCCGCACATCCCCCAGCTTTTCAGAGATATTTTCAAAGACGCATTTTTGCCGTACCGCGACCCCGAAACGCTCTCGCTCTTTTTGAAAGAAGTTGATAATTTTTCATACGACCATAGCGAAGATCTCGGCAATGCTTTTGAATACTTACTTTCAGTACTCGGCAGTCAAGGCGACGCCGGACAATTCCGCACACCGCGCCACATCATTGATTTTATTGTTGCGGTTGTTGACCCAAAGAAAAATGAAACGATTTTAGACCCCGCCTGTGGTACAGCCGGATTCTTGATCTCGGCTTTCAAGCACATTCGCAAACACAATTCCTCAAACTTCAAGGCTGAAAAGGAAGCAACGGAAGAAAAATTGCCGGAAGGCGAAACGATCGCTGAAACCGTGCTGTCCGAAAAAGCATACCGCGGCGACAAGCTCACGCCGAGCGAAAAAGAAAAGCTCATGCGGAATTTCGTCGGCTACGACATCAGCCCCGATATGGTGAAGCTCTCGCTCGTCAACATGTACCTGCACGGCTTTCCGGAGCCGAAAATCTACGAATACGACACGCTCACCAGCGAAAAGCACTGGGACGAGCAATTTGATGTGATAATGGCCAATCCGCCGTTTATGTCGCCAAAAGGCGGTATTCGTCCCCACAAACGCTTTTCCGTGCAAGCCAGCCGTTCCGAAGTGCTTTTCGTGGATTACATTTTGGAACATCTCAATCTCAAAGGCCGTGCCGGTATCATTGTGCCCGAGGGGATTATTTTCAAAACTGAAAACGCCTACAAACAACTTCGGCAAATGCTCATTGAGGTCGGGCTTTTTGCCGTTGTTTCGCTTCCTCCCGGTGTCTTCAATCCGTATTCCGGCGTAAAGACAAGCATTTTACTTTTTGATAACCAGCTCGCAAAAAAGACGGACGAGATTTTGTTCCTGAAGATTGAAAACGACGGCTTTGATCTCGGCGCGCAAAGGCGAAAGATTGATAAAAACGATTTGCCCGAAGCGTTGGAAGTTTTGGAAGCGTGGAAGCAAAGCAAAAAGAAAGATAGCGATCTTGCGCTTTGGGTAAAGAAAGAAAAAATTGCTGAGAGTGGCGACTACAATTTGACCGGTGAGAGATACAAAGAAATCGAAGTACGAAAAAATCAAAAATGGCCGGAAGTGGAGTTGGGTGAAGTTTGTGAAATCTTGGATAGTTTGCGCAGGCCGGTGAAAAAAGCCGACAGAAAGGAAGGAAAATATCCCTACTATGGAGCGACGGGAATACTTGATTATGTTGATGATTATATTTTTGATGAAAAACTCGTCTTAGTCGGCGAAGACGGGGCCAAATGGGAATCTGGTGAAAAAAGCGCTGTCATTGCTGAGGGAAAGTATTGGGTAAATAACCACGCCCATGCTTTACGCCCCGACAGAAAAAAACTTCTTGATGAATACTTAGTACCGATTTTGAACAAAATGGATCTATCAGGCTATGTCACTGGCGTTACAGTCCCAAAGCTCAATCAAGCAAAGCTTAAGTCAATCAAAATCCCACTCCCGCCCCTTGAAGTGCAAAAAGAAATTGTGGAGCAGATTGAGGTAAAGCAAAACGCAATCAATCACGCCAAAGAAATTATCAAAAATCTAGAGAGAGAGAGACGATATTTTGGCCAAGAGCTTAGAAAGTTAGAGGATGTTGAGTGGGTTGAATTAGGAAAAGTTATGACTCTTGAATACGGAAAACCGTTAATAGAATCGGATCGGAAAGAGGGCGAATATCCTGTTTTTGGCTCAAACGGAATTGTGGGCTATCACGATGAGTATTTAGTCAAAGGCCCATTTATAGTTGTTGGCAGAAAAGGAACGGCTGGAGCAGTAACATATTCCGACAAAAGCGGTTTTCCCATTGATACTACTTTTTATGTAGAACTGAAGGAAAAAAGCGGTGTTGATTTGAAATATCTTTTCCGCACAATGCAAACATTGAATCTCGGTGAATTAAACAATCAAGCTGGCGTTCCCGGTCTAAACAGAAACGACGCATATAAAGTAAAAATCCCACTTCCGTCGCTTGAAATCCAAAAACAGCTTGTCGCCGAAGCGAAAAAGGAAGAAGAAATTATCGCCTCCAACCACCGCCTCATTGACCTCATGGAGCGAAAAATCGGCCAAGTTTTGGCGGAAATATAGGGTGTGTATAACTTTTTTACACGGCTCTTGACAAGAAAACCTACATCGCATATACTGGAGGTATGGTTGATAACACTATTGCAAACGACATAAAGGGCCACGCCGACAGTGAGGGCAGTGGCTATGGCAACTGGTACTGCGGCATAGCCACAGATCCTGACACTCGCCTCTTTAACGACCACAATGTGCCCAAGGGCGAAGGCAAGGCATGGTGGATAAAGCGGAACGCCGGAAGTTCACAGACCGCACGCGACACGGAAGATTATCTCTTGCGACTCGGTTTTGACGGCAACCCCGGCGGAGGCGATTATTCAACGATTCACATTTACGCCTACAAAAAGATTCCCGGTGTTACGCAGGAGTAATTATAAATTTAACGCATTTTACTATGGCTAGAAAACGACAAGCGGACCAAGAAAAAATAAGGAAAATTTTAGAAAAACGCGGTTATAAAAACGGCGAACCTCCGCGCGGCTATGAAGTGCACCACATCAAACCGCTGGCAGAAGGCGGAAAGGATACGCCTAAAAATCTCCGCGTAATCAAGAAAACAAAGCATAAGCAGATTCACTCTAATCGCAAAAAGCGAGGTAAAATTTAATTATGTTTGGAAAATTTATCCAACAACAGCGCACTAAGCGAAACATGACGCAGGAGTACCTTGCGTCAGAGCTTGGCATTTCTCGCCCCACTTACCTGCAAATTGAGCGTGGGGAGCGGGAACTTACTATATCCGAAGCAAAAAAGCTGGCGGCTCTTTTTGATATGCCGTTGGAAAGTTTTTTGGCCGCCAAAGAGCCAAGGCGCGATGTGGCTATAGAGAAAAAAGCGGAGAAAAAATCTGATGATTTGCAGATTCGCGTAACCGAAAAAAATCTTGATAAATTCAAGCAGGTTTTGCTGTATGTATTAAACAAGGTTGGCGGTAAGCCGAATGTTGGTGAAACGGTATTGCACAAGTTGCTTTACTTTATTGATTTTGATTATTACGAGAAGTTTGAGGAAAACTTGATGGGCGCAACCTATATTAAAAATCATCATGGCCCCACTTCGATTGAGTTGGGTGAGATTATGAAAGAAATGCAAAAACAAGGGGAAATCGAGGCGGTAAAAAGTCAGTATTTTAAGTATTTACAAAAGAAGTATTTGCCGCGAAAACGTCCAAATCTCGAAAATCTATCAGCGCGCGAAATCGAACACATTGACGACGTATTGGCACGTCTTTCCGATAAGAACGCCGCGGAAATAGAGAAATATTCCCACGAGGATATCCCTTGGAAATCCGCGCAGGACGGCAAGCCGCTTTCTTACGAGAGCGTTTTTTACCGCGACGAGCGATACTCCGTAAGAAACTATGCAGATGAACTTTGATGAACTGCCCGAATTTCAAAAAGAATTCAAGCGGCTTGGCAGAAAATACAAATCTTTGCCCGATGACCTGCAGGAATTCCGCAATGTAGTTTCTGTTGTTCCCCTTGGCAACAGTAAACATTTTAATGTCATTACTCAGACCGAGGTTTTTTATATTGTAAAAGCGCGATTATTTTGTAAGTATCTGAAGGGATCATCGCTTCGGATTGTGTATGCTTATTTCGAACAGGAGCAACGCATTGAGTTTATCGAGCTGTATTTCAAGGGGGACAAAGAAAATGAAGATCGTGATAGAATAAAAGAGTATTTGAAAAATCAAGAAAACTAACCCCACCCACCACCCTTTTGAATTCATAGCCCCGCAAAAAAATTTCAGGGCGAAGCCCAAGCAGGCGGGCAAAAAGGAAGGGGGTCTGGGGGAAGGAATTTTTGCCCGCCTGCTCACCGCGCCGAAGGCGCGGCTGGGGTGGGAGCGTTTCCGCCTCTCCGCGTCAGCGGAAGGACAAAACAGAAAAATTTTCTTTTCCTTAATTGAAAAAAATTTTGGGGGCGCGCGATTAAAAGAGTTGAGAGAAAATTTTTCTGTTTTGCTCGCCGTCAGGCGGGCGGAAACGCGGGGCGGGATTCAATCCAAATCCGCTTGCGGATTTTCCTTGAAAAAAGTTCGGATTTCGTTCAGAGTTCGGAGCAGACCAAGGTTAATTAAAATAATCGCGATACCTTATTGGCTTTTTGGTTTAAAAATATTTATCAAAATTAAATAATTCTTTGAATTATAAAAGTAAAGAATAAACAATAAAAAAATGAATA
>JAQUQQ010000025.1 GCA_028716005.1 Candidatus Moraniibacteriota bacterium
ATTTCTTTCATACGCGTCAAATAAAATTAACATGCTTGAATTTTCTGTCAATTTCAGGAAAGGCACAGTCGGCATTGATAATTTCAAAAAGCAGTTTGTTCTGCCGGCTGAACACGCAGTGCGGACATTTTTTGGTATCTATGAGTGTTCCCCTTATCTTCCCTGTGAAGTATTTATTCACTTCGTCCCATCGGCAAAGAGCGTAACTCTGGTGAAATTTCTTGTCGCCGACGGGAGAATTGAGCACTAGCGAATCGCAAGGGTATATGTACCCGTCGGTATAAAGCACGGGATGCACCCTTCCCAAATGGCATTCAAAAGGTGTGATATGAGTCTTGTATTGATGGAAAAAAGGTAAGCCTAATTTTTTGGTCATTTCTCTCAATTTCTTGTGAGCCTTCTCGAGCTCTTCCGTCTCCAGATTGCAATCGGGAAGCAGGCGCACGTATTCGACCCTGCTGCGCGAGGATAACTCCTCGATTTTGTTTTGTATTTTTTTGATGGTTTTTTTTGATGTGAGCGGGTTCCAAATATAGCTGAAGCCCAAAGTCGTTTTTTTCGGGTTTAATTTCGGAATTTGGATATCGCCCAGATAGTCCAGCGAATTTATGGAAATGCGGATCCAGGCCAGATAATTCAAATTTTTCGGTTTGATTTTTTTTGCCAGCGCGACGCCATTGGTAATGAGCCCGATTTCCAGTTTTTCCTTATGCAGAAATTCCAGCAGTTCATTAATACGGGGATATATTGTCGGTTCTCCCCCGCCACTCAAGATGACCGCTTTCAGCCCCATCTTTTTGAAATTCCCGACGACTTTTCTGATTTGGCTCATTTCAAGATCCGGAAAGAGTCTTCCATCTTCCCCTCTTTCGGCAACCGAGCAGAATACGCAGCGCAGGTTGCAAATTTCCGTCGGCATTATGTGCAGGACTATCGGATGATTGCACTTGTTCCTGAGGTCGTTGATTGCGTCCTTGTGGAAAAAAATTTTCTCGCCTGTGGACGTAAAAAAACTTTCCTTTTGGGAATTATATTTTTCAAAAGAACCCTTCGCATTTTCTTTATATTTTCTGTTTTCCATAGATGAACCCTTTGAGTGAAAAAATCAGACTGACAAACAGGAGAGAAATATTGAAAAACGGCAAAATCATGACCCGCGCGTCTTTATATTCTTTCAAGTAGACAATTTTTGTATACAGGAATGAGTACGTGGCTATCAGGAATCCCGACAAAACGCTCATATAGGGAACAAAAAGCGCCGCCAGCAATATTTCCCGGAAAAAAGACTTCGCGAAAACTTGGGAGTGCCGAATCCGGCCGCGGGCGAGCAATGCTCCCTGCGCCTCCGAATACTGCGCTTGCTTGCGGATGATATCTTTCCAGCTGAAACGTGGATCAATTTTATGGATATGGATTATTTTTGCCCGCGTTTGGGAAATCTTTCCGATTTTTTTCAATTTATAAACCATATCCCCGTCTTCCCCCGCCGAACGAAAATGCTTTTCATCAAAAAAACCGGCCTTTTCAAGCGCGTTTTTCCGGAAAGCGTCGAATTTTCCGTCAATCCCCGAAAAATCCTTTCCGGCAAGCCTCGCGAAAAAACATTTTTGCCAAAAATTATATTTTTTCCAAACATCCAGCGGATGCGCCACAACATGACCTGCGGCGACAACTTTTTCATCCGCAAACGGACCAACCAATTTTTCGAGAGAGTCTTTTTCCAGGATTATATCCTGATGCATTGTCACAATCAGATCGCCCTTCGCCATCTTTATCCCTCGGTTATAAGTCGCGGCCAAGCCCAGGCATTTTTCATTTCGAATAATTTTGCATTCCCTTTTTCCATCCAAATATTCTCTGATTATTTGAACCGACCCGTCTTCCGACGCGTCATCAACAGCAATGAGTTCGTCAAATTTTTTTGATTGGGCCAGCAAGCTTTCAAGTGTTTTTTTGAGTGTCGTCTCGCCGTTATATACCGGCATCAAAATCGATATTTTCATTTTCTTTGAGGCTTCTGATTAGTCTCGCCGGACTTCCGGCAATCACGGAATAGGCCGGAAACGATTTTGTCACCACGCTGTTCGCTCCGACAACAGAGTGTTTTCCGAGATGCACGCCTTTCAACACAAATGAATGGGCGCCGATGAAGCATTCGTCTTCGATCAAGATTTCTTTTCCTTCCGTGATGCCGGCATCCATCGGAGAAACGTCCGGATTGAAAACATCATGGTCGTGATCGGCCAGCGTCACGTTGTAGGATATCAAACACTTCTTGCCGACGGATATTTTCTGGCAAGCGGAAATGACGGCGCTGCGGCCAATTTGTGTTCCGTCGCCAATGAATATCCGGCCGCCTTTTTTGTATCTCGAGATATCAAGCCAGGCATTTCTCCCAATCACAACATTGTTCCCCAGCCTTGTGCCTTTGAGTCGCGGCGCAACGGCATAGCCCGGACCGATAAAACTGCCTCTTCCAAACTTCATTCCTTTGACACGCGCCGGAATGGAAACGAGGTGGCCAATTATTTTTGAGAAAATATTCATTTTGTTTCTTTCACGCAAAATATTTCAAAAGCGTCTTTGGGGAAATAGTACGTGAAAGATTGGCTCAAGGTCGCCATCGCAAACCAGAACAATTTCGGTCGAAGGCGAATTGACGCCGTGAGATTATATTCACAGGCCGTGACCTGTTGTTGAGGATTGGAATGGCGGATGAATTTGGCTCCGGACAATCCCCGGCATCGGAAGCCCAATTTTTTCATCATCTCAATATCCCAGCCGGACAGGTGCTTTTGGAACGGATTGCCGTCATACGGACTTTGCTCAAGATATCCATTGGGCGTGGAAACAATGACTTTCTTTCTCGCCCATTTTTCGGCTTTCTCGAGCATCGCTAGTCCCGCATCCTTGGGCAGATGTTCCAGAACCTCAATCATGACGACAGCATCAAAACTATTTTCCGGGAAATCCATGTCTTCAACTTTTTTCTCAAAATACTCATTGTGTATTTTTCTTCTTTTTGATTCTTCAAGATACGGTTTGAATATTTCAACGCCCGTGCTGTGTTTCACATTCTTGCAAAATCGCAGCGGCGATGATGGCCCGCAACCGAGATCAAGCACGGATTCGCAATCATTGAGATTTTTCCGCAGGCAAAACACGGTTGTCGGAAAAAGCCAGGCAAACAAACGGGTGTGGTATATTTTGTTGATTAGGTTTTCCATTGAAATTTTATATTCCGGAGTTTTCTCGAAAGGATTTTGTTTTTATACCAGTCTGTTAATCTCGTGAGAACGAATGGGGGCGCCATCAGGCAAATTACGCTATAAAAATAAAACTGGGGGACGTAAATATTCTGCCAGCGATATTTCAACAAATACCAAATTTCTCTCAACAAATACCTGTATTTCGCGTAGTTTCGGATCTGGACCAAGCCAACGTAATTTCTGGCGACGTAGTTTTTGATGAAATACGCGCGGAAGTTTTCGAATTCTTTTTCCGAAAAGATGCTGTTTGCAAAATCTACCCAGCTTTCGATCGGCGACTTGTCATAGATCGACGACACGCTCCGGCACTGGCTCGACCGGATGCGGACGGCCAAATTGTAGTCCTTGAGAAAAATAATTGGGTGCTTTTTGAGAATAGCAACGAAGGGATAGACATGGCAAGGAAAAACGTCTTCATGGAAGGGCGTGTCCAAAAATTTTCGCCTCATCGCCAGTCCCGAAAACTGGCCGGCCACATCAATGGTCAAAATCAATCTTTCGAAATCGTCGGTTATCCTCACAATTTCGTCTTTTTCCGGGTTGAGTTGTCTCGTCGCCCGGACGGGCTTGGTAATTTCCCTGTCAAACCAGAAATACGGCCGCGCGACCGCGCCGATGTCATCTGAAATTTTGAAAGCTTTGTGGGTGTTCAGAAGCGCGTCCTCGCCCAAAATATCATCCTGCCCCATGAGGTATATTGTTTCCCCGTCTCCCCTCTTGCTCAAAATCTCAAGGTTTCCCGGATAGCCCAAATTTTCAACGTTTCGGAAAATTTTTATTCTTGGCTCACTAAAGGCCGAAACAACTTCAACCGTGTTGTCCGTTGACGCGTCATCCTGGATGATTATTTCGAAATTCTGAAAACTTTGCCTGAGGATGCTCCGCAAAGTATCGCCGATCACTTCGGCGCCGTTGTAGGTTGGAATCAGAATACTGAAAAAAAAATCTTTCATGCTCGTCGCCTCAAAAACTTTATTCCCACAAAAAATCTTAGGACAAGCGTCCCTGCCGCCAAAATCGGATGCTGGAAAAGTTTTTTCCATTTCCCATTCTCAACAAACACGCCGATATACCGGTAATAAAATCTGAACTGTTTTCTGATGTCCGGATCGTTCTTTCCCCACTTTTCAATATAGACATCGATATTTTTTGAATAATAGCCTTTTTTTGCCAGATATTTCTTGAGATTGAATTCCGATTCATTGTGGTAAAGCGGGCTTTTTATGATGCCGAATTTCCCCAATTTCTTCAGCCGCTTGTCGAGATCCCAGTCCTCGCAGGCATAAAGCTTCTCATCGAACCCACCCGCCTCAAGAAATTTGTCCTTGCGGATAAAGCGCGCCGCGTCAATCGCCGTCCCGTCGTAAAAAGACCTCTCAAACCGACGGACCTTGCCCCAAAAACCCTTTCCCTCAACAATTTCGGGAATATAGAGGGCAATCAAATTTTTGTCCTTCAAGACCATTTCGGCGCACTCGGCAACAACGTTTTCCGAAAGACGCATATCCGCGTCGAGATGGAGGAAATATTCACCTTTCGCCTCGCGAACCCCGAAGTTTTTCTGGGCCGATCTTTCCGGCCCCCGGGAAAAAAATTTTTCCGTGTATTCAAGAGCTATTTCTTTGGTTTTGTCGGTCGAATTGTTGTCGACGACGATAATCTCGATGTTTTCGCGCGAAAAAGCCTGCCCCGACACCGATTTCAGGCATTTTTCAATGTTTCTCTCTTCGTTTTTTGTTGCTATAATGATGGATATCAGCATATGCGGACTTTACCTAATACTATCCCAATATATCAAAAAAATCTACCTAAACTATTCATATATTCGTAAGAGATTCGTAATTCGTAGAGAACTTCATGGGACTTGATAATTCTCAAAAAAACTACATAAAAAAGAACTTGCGCCACTTGCCGGTTTCAAAAATCGCCGCTGATTTAGGACTTCCCGAAAACGAGGTTTTGGACTATCTCAAAAAGAAATGGTCGCCGGAAAAATTTGAGAAATTCAGGCGAAATCAACACGTCCGGGACAATGTTCCGGGTCAAAGCGCAGCTTCTTTCAGCTTTATAAGCTTTTTCCGCGAAAATCTGATGGTCTTGGCGTTTCTCGCTTTTCTTGTCATCGCCGCTTATGCCAATTCTTTCGGAAACGGGTTTGTTTCTGATGACATCGGCGGATTTGCGACAAACAAGAATATCGGAAATATTTCGAATATTTTTGCCGGTCCCGCCCACTTTTCCGTGTCGGCTCTTTTCCAACTCGTTGCCTTTCATATAGGCGGGCTTCATCCTTTCACTTTCCGCGCGATCAATATTTTCTTCCATCTTGGATGCGTTATTTTGATATATATTCTTTTGTCGCTATCGATGAACAAACGGGTTGCGGTCATCGCCGCCTCGCTTTTCGCCGTCCATCCCATCCTCACGGAATCGGTAACGTGGATTTCGGGCGGACTATACTCGATTTACGCCTTTTTCTTTTTGCTGTCATTTCTATTCTATTTGTTCTCGCAAAGCAGCCGGAAATATTTCAAATACGCGGTTATATTCTTTATCCTCTCCGTTTTTTCTTCGGAAAAAGCCCTGGCTCTTTTTTTGGTTTTCGCCCTGTACGAATTGGCGTTCGGAAGCCTGAGATATAATTGGAAAAAAATTATGCCTTTCTTTTCAATCAGTTTTGTCCTTTTGGTTTTATATGTCGCTAAAATCGGATACCGGACAACAGCGATAGAAACGCAATCTTACCAAGCCGGAGGCGGAATGTATAATCCGTTTATCCAGATCCCGGTCGCCATCGGTTCATACCTCAAGCTGATTTTCTGGCCCGCGCGCCTTACCCTGTATCAGACCGAAATGTCATTCTCGCAGGGGCAGTATCTTATTTTGCTCCTTATTTCTCTGGTTTTTCTCGGAGCGATCATTTGGAGCTATTTCAAGAACAAGAATTATTTTTTCTGGCTGGTTTTTTTCGTCATAACTCTCCTTCCGACGCTGACTCCTTTCAAAATTTCCTGGATCGTGGCGGAAAGATACGTATATCTCGGAACACTCGGGATAGTCGTCGTCATGGCCATGCTCTTCGACAAGCTTTTGAAGATAAACGAGAACGCGAAGATGGTCGGGTATTTTGCCCTGACAATCGTTGTCGCCTCTCTATCCGTCCGGACAATCATCCGCAACCAGGATTGGAAAAGCGAAGACACCCTTTGGATTGCCACCGCTCAAGTCGCGCCTTCGGGACAAAATATCCACAATAACCTGGGGGACGTTTATGCCCGGCAGGGAGACATGCAAAAAGCGATCGATGAATTCAAAAAGGCCATCGAAATCAACCCGAATTACGCCGACGCCTATCATAACCTCGGCAACACCTATCAGGCCATGGGACAGCTGGACCTTGCGATGGAGAATTATCAAAAAGCCGCCTCGATAAATCCGCAGCTTTGGCAGTCATATCAAAATATGGCGGCGATATATTTCAACGCCGGCGATTATCAAAAAGCGCTGGAAAACATCAAAAAAGCGGCCGAAATCAATCCGACCGACGAAAACTTGAAGCAAAACGTGGAGCTCATCGAAGCCAAAGCGCAGAAGTAGAAAAATTTCTTCTTTATTTTATCAATAAAAAAACAGCATTTTCCCACGGCCGTATCAAAATGCTGTTTTGAGAAATTTCAATTATCTTATCAGATTTTTTCTCTTCAAATATTGAATAAGATCGTCCAAAATATTCATGAACTCCTGCGAAAAAACCAGATGTTTTTCTTTCACTTCCCTCACATCCTCTTCGCTCAAATCCCATTCCGCCCATGAATGGGCTTTTTCCAATGAATGAACAATCGGATCAAGTTTGTCGATAGCATTGGCAAATCTGGCTTCAGCGGTTTTGCATTCCTTGTATTCTCCGTAGAGCGCGACGTATTTTTTCAAGAGAACTTTTGGCATTTTTTCCTTGAGTTTTTCGAGTCCTTCCTTTTCCCTTTTTTCTTTGGTTTTGAGTGCCTTTTTATCATGGACATAGGTATCCCCCGCTTCCACTTCCACAAGGTCGTGATAGAGCAATATATCCATGACTCTTTCCCGATCGAGTTTCAATTTCATTTTGCCGAGAAAATAGTCGGCCAAAATCATCGAGCTCCAGCTGTGCTCCGCCGAACTTTCTCTTCTGTCAAGAACATGGCAAGTTCGGTAGACTTCTTTGAGCTGATACATCACCAATATTTTTTTGAAATCTTTCATTGATTTTTCAAAGTTTATATTTTTTTCATACTTCCTTGGCAGTGGTGGGGAAATCGCGCGGATTTCCCCCTGGAAAGAGCAATGGGAGAGTTCGGGATTTTCGAGACCGCAGTCTCGAAAATACAAAAACCAGCAAAACCTCCTTCCTTGCTTATTGTCCGGCGCTTATCCCGGACCGGGCGTTGGCCGGCCGCATTAAGGCCCCGCGCGGCGCTGCGACCGACTAGCCTCTCACCGCGGTGTCGCCAAGCACAACTTTAGCGAGCGGGCTGGTTTTGGCTCCCATTATCTTTTCCATTGCCAAAGAAACATATTTCGTCTTTATCCTATTTTATATTTCCATTTTTATCAAGAAATAAAAAGAGGAGGCCGCGCGTTGCATTGCGACCTCCCCGGAGATTAATTTTATACCGTTTATTTCATGATCAGGTGCTCGAAAGAGCGCATCTCCCGCTGATACTGCTTCCAGATAGCATGCGGATTGATGGCAATCTGCCCTTCCTCAAGGGTCTGGACAGCGTACCATACCTTGCGCCACTTAATCGCCGCATCAAAGAAGGGGCGATGCAAAGATTCAGGATAGATTATATCCGACCAAAATAAATCAATCGTCTCCATCCCTTCCATTTTCAGGCTCCGCATAACGCCGTCATCATCGCAGCGAACCTCGAAAGTTATTTTCTTAGGTCCATTCGACGAAAAATCCGGATTGAAATAGTCCTCCTGGTTGTTTGTGCGAGAAAGCAGGTTTTGGCATTGATGGCGAAGCCACAGGGAGAAGTGAGAATTTTTCAGCCTATTTCTGAGCCTATTTTCGATATAGGCGGCATGTCGAACGCTCAATTCGCCGTATGTTTCCAGCGAATCTTCGATAATCTTGGACTTTCTGGGTTTCACGACGAAATCTTCAAGCCGTGGCTTGAGCATTCCCAAATCAATCATCAGAGCGCCCGGACCGCTTTCCGAAGAAAAAAGAAGCTTTCCGTCTATCCCATAAACCGAAAGTCTTATTCTTGAGTTTGGCGCGACTACATTTGATCTGACGATAGGCGTCAGAGTTATTGGGGCGTATTGCCAAAAAACATCCAAGAATATCTTGCCCAAGTCAGGGAGACATTCCCGCAATACCGTTTGCATTCCCGGATAACAGTCCTGAAAAATCCTCATGGCCAACTCCTTTTTGAGAGAACTTGTCCCTCATGTTTTTGTCGTGGAAGGAACTTGTCTTCCACCTCCTTCAAAGCGCGGTTTCGCACTTTGGAGAATTCTGCCCAAAAATGCTGTTTTTGTCAAGAAAAATCGGCGAGGTGGCCGAGGACTTTTTTCCCCGCGCGGGCGGCGAACTTGAGGTCGTTTATGTTTCTGGCACTTTTTATCTTATTCAAAAAGAATTTGGGCGTCATGAATGATCGATAAAACCGGCTGATCGTCTTTTTGAGTTCCTCTGCCGACATCTCCGTTTTCATCACCGGTTCGCGCTGGTCAAAACGGTCGTAATCGTCCGTCAAAAGCAAATTATTTTCTTGGCAGTATTTGTATAGCGGCGTGCCGGGATACGGAATAGACAGCGTTGCCTGGAGCGAATCGACCAACCCTTTTCGGAACAATTTTTTCACGAAATTGAGAGTATGCTCGATTTCTTTTTTTGTTTCCCAAGGATAGCCGACCATGACTGTGATGTGCGGTTCGAGCCCGGCCGCTTTGCACATCCGGAGCGCCGGCTCAATCTCTTCGGCATTCAGATTCTTATTGATCCTATCCAGAGTATTTTGATTGGCCGATTCCAAGCCGAATAATATCATCCGGAATCCCGCTTTTTTCATCAATTTATAAATTTCAATGTCTTTGATCGCGTTGAGGCGCATATTGCAGCTGATTTTCACTTTCTTGCTGTATCCTCTCTCGATCATTCCCCGGCAAAAATCTTCGAGCCATTTTCCGACTGGGAGTGTTCCGGAATCTTCCATGATTTCTTTCACTCCGAGTTTGACGAGTTCCCCAATTTCATCGAGCGCTTTCCCCACTGAACGAGTCCGGCATTTTTCGCCGGGAAAAAGAGTCGTCCAGGAGCAAAAAGAACATTTCCCCCACCAGCAATCGCGGGCGTTCATCACATAGGACCCGGGAGTGTATTTGTAGTTGCCATTCTTGTATGCGTATAATTGCCATTTGGTGAGTTCACGGTCAATCATTGGTAAATCATCAAGAGCATGCTGCCGGTCGTCACGGATAATTTTTGGAAGATTCGGCTCGTCGATATTTTCCAACAATTTGAGGAGCAGAAAATCATAATCTCCTCCGGCGAGGACAAAATCGACTTTGGAATTCTGAAGCGACTCTTCGGGAAGAGCGGTGACGTGATCACCCATCAAACTGAATTTTGAATTTTTAATTTTGAATTTTGAATTTTTTATACTGTTAATTATTTGCCAATGCTTTTTTACTACCGGAGTTTTTGTTTCCATGATAATAATATCTGGATTCTCATTCTCTATTCTTTCTAACCATTGATCATAGCCCAAAC
>JAQUQQ010000026.1 GCA_028716005.1 Candidatus Moraniibacteriota bacterium
ACACAATTATCATCGAAGACAGCTACAACGCCGCTCCGCAGTCCACTTTGGCGGCTCTTGAAGTGCTGGGAAAAATAAAAGCGCGCCGGAGACTGGCGGCTCTCGGGAATATGCTCGAGCTGGGAGCCGAAACCGAATCGGGGCACAGGGAAGTGGGGAAAAAAGTGGCTGAAGTGGCGGATGTTTTGTTCGCAGTGGGGGATAAGGCCAAATTCATCGCCGACGAGGCGGAAAAAGCCGGACTTGACAAAAACCAAATATTCTGCTATACTGACTCTTCTGAAGCTAAGATCCCTATTCAAAACGAGCTTCAGGAAGGCGATGTTATTTTGATAAAAGGCTCCCAGGGAGCCAGAATGGAGCTTATATCAGAGGAAATTATGCGTTTTCCCCAGCAGGCCGAGAAACTGCTTCCGAGACAGACGGCGGAGTGGAAGAAATAGCTGTGGATAACTCTGGCCTTGACCCCATGTTTCAACCGGGATAAAATGGAGAGGCGTTGAAACAAAAAGGGGGAAATTAAATTTCGGGAAAATTGAATATTCAGGAGAGCTTGCGGTTGTAAAGAATAGGGGACAACCGTCAGCTCTTTAACAAACGATCCATGCGATACGCTGGGTCGTTTTGTGTTTTTGGGAAAAACACAAGTATCCTGGGCTTCGTTTGAAAAATTAATACTCTGGTTTTTCAAATGAAGTTGCAGGATAACTAATATTTTTTTTCGAGGAGGAGGAGATATGCCTCTTTCCGTTGGAGACGAGTGTAAAGGCTGCCCCGAATTAGCAGTTCGGAAGGGTGGGCATTTCTGTAACAACAAGGGAACGCCGCAGCGTCTCAAGCAACAGAAAAGGGCAAATGCAAAATAGCCCCTCACAGGGCGAGGAGGAGGACATGGTTGCCCTCAGTAATCTTGGAAAAATTAACTTAAATCCGGTTTGCGGTAGTATGGATGCGTGTCTCTTTCTAGAACTCGATCCCAGCAAGAAAAAGTGCGTGAATAAGGGGTCGAATTTTTGCCCCCTGGGAATTGAGGAACTGGCGAAGAATGTCCACGCCTACCGACTGCGACAAGCATCGCGTCTTAAAAGCCATCAACTTTTAGCCTAAACCTACCCACCTCGGAGAAAAAATTTTGCGAAACCGAAAATTCAGCCCGAGGGGCCCGTGGCATCTGCATTGCAGACGCATCCAACACGGGCCCTTTTCTTTTTGAAAAAATATGGACAGAGTGGAAAATTTTTAGTAATGTGTATATTGTTATCGGCCCTATTCCCCTAACGGAGGACCACCCGTAAGGGTGACGTCTTGGCTTTTTATATATTTTCGATATGTATTATGTGTATGTCTTAAAAAGCAAGGTTGATTCAAACACTTATATTGGCTATTCTAGCGATTTGAAGGCAAGACTTGAAAGTCATAATAAAGGTGAGAATAAATCAACAAAACATCGCGCTCCTTTTGAGGTCATTTATTATGAGGCCTATAGAAATGAAACCGATGCGAGGAGAAGGGAACAAGAAATAAAAAATAGCAATTATCAAAAAGAGCAGTTGTTCAAGAGAATAAGTAAATCACTGGAATAAATATGCCGCTATCGTCTAGTGGTTAGGACATCAGGTTCTCATCCTGGAAACCGGAGTTCGATTCTCCGTAGCGGTACAGGTTCTTGACCCTAACGGGTCATCACCCGCAAGGGTGACATCCTAGAAGAGGGGTTTCCCCCTAACGGGGGACCACCCGCAAGGGTGGCGATTCCCCATACGCGGTACATTTTTGACAAATAAAAAAACACCCCGGTTGGGCGATTCGCAATTTTGGATAAATTGTCCTTAAAAAAAGGTGCCCCGGGCACCGAGATGTGATAATCGTTTGGTGTGCCCGGGGGCTAGAGCTTATGAGGGCATTCTTAGTGTTTTATCTTCGTCCCGCAGTATGAACCGTCGGGTCTCCAGGTGTGGTAGGCGAGGCCCCTGCTTTTGAGTTTTTCTTGCGTTTCAGGAGGCAGCTTCCCCCCACAACCCGGACAATTGCTTTTGCCACAACTCATAATAATAATCCCTCATTTGGTAAGAGTAGTTAATATTTGTCCACGGCAGTTGCGCAGTCCGCCGTGATTCCCTTGCCGTTGCAAAGATCTCCTTGTTTCTCTAATATTTGACTACCTTGGTCACTATTATATATAAATTATTTGATATTGTCAACCGAAATTTGCCATTATACCTTGTATAAGCCAAAATAAAGCTATATGGACGCGAAAATTGAACTGCAAAACTACAAAAAAGTCCTGGATCGGAAGCTGGCCCGGTATTTTGCCAAGAAACTTGAGGAAATGCAGGGCATTGGGCCTTCGGCGAAAGACATCGTGAAAAGTATCCGCGACATGGTCCTCGCCGGCGGAAAACGGATGCGGGCGAATTTTATTCGTTATGGTTATTTGGTGGCCCGCCCACAGCAAGCAGGTGAGGCGGGCAAGCCGGAGGAGTGCAAGAAAATAATAGAAGCTTCGATGAGTATCGAACTCACGCATATTTTTTTGCTCATCCACGATGATATCATTGACCGGGACGATTTTCGCCATGGTGTCCAAACAATCCACAAAAAATACGAACGTCTCGCCAAAAGATTTTTCAAAAAAACAGACCCAAAACATTTCGGCGATTCAATGGCGATCGTGGCAGGCGACATGGCGGCGGCATTTGGAAACGAAATAATTTTCAATTCCCGTTTCTCGCCGGAAAGAAAACAAAAAGCCCTGCTGAAACTTCAGGAAATTGTCGCGAATACCGTCTCTGGAGAGATTTTGGATGTTATGCTTGAAGCCAAAGGCCGAGCGACCGAAAAAGAAATTCTCGAAGTCCATCGGAACAAAACCGCCAAATATACTGTCGAGGGGCCGCTCCATCTGGGAGCGCTTCTTGCCGGCGCTGACGACAGGGTGTTGCGGGTTTTGAGCAAGTATGCCGTTCCGGTTGGCATCGCTTTTCAAATTCAGGATGACATTTTGGGAGCTTTCGGCAACGAAAAGAAACTGGGAAAACCGGTTTGCTCGGACCTTCGGGAAGGGAAACAGACGCTTCTCGTCGCAAAGGCTCTTGAAAATGGAGATATGAAGCAGAGAAAATTGGTGAAGAAACTCCTTGGAAACAAAAATGTTTCTGAAAGTGATATAGAAAGTTTCAGACGAGCGATACGCGAGACCGGCTCTCTTGAATATTCCCAAAATTTGGCGAAGAAATATGTCGAAGAGGGAAAAGCGGCTATCGAAAAATCTGGTTTCAATGAAGATGCCAAAGATTTTCTGATCGGAATCGCGGATTATATTGTGAAGAGGGAGGTATAGATAAAATAAAAAATAAAAAGTGAAAAGTGAAAAGTGTTGGTGCCCCGCTTTGCGGGACGATTGCTATTTGTATTTAAGATATTTTCCTGTATAATAGACTTTGGAAAACATAACAAGCTAAAATTGGGACTTTCTTTATCCCTCTTTTATTTATATGCCTAAATTAGATAATATCCCCACTCACGTCGCTATCATTCCCGACGGGAACCGGCGGTGGGCGAAGAAAAAGGGGCTGAAACCCTGGGAAGGCCATGACGCCGGAGCGAAGAACCTAGAACGGGTCTTGAAGGCCAATCTTGATTTGGGTGTGAAATATATCACCTTTTGGGGGTCGTCGCTGGATAATCTCCGGAAAAGGCCGCTTCGCGAAAAGAAGGCGCTTCTTGATATATACCGGAAATATTTTTTGAAATTGACTGACAGCGAAGACATCCACAAGCATGAAGTCAGGGTCAACGTGATCGGAAAATGGGAAGACCAGTTTCCCGAGTCCGTAAAAAAAGTGATTCACAAGTGCATCAGCCGGACGAACAAATACCAAAAATTTTTCCTGAATTTTCTTTTGGCTTATAGCGGGGACGAAGAGATGGTCGAAGCGACAAATCGAATAATAGAAAAGTTCAAAGGAAAAGTGAAGCGGATCACCTCGCGTATGATAAAAGAACATCTAATGACGAAAGACCTGCCGCCGGTGGATCTTTTGATCCGAACGGGAGGAGAACCCCACAACAGCGCCGGATTCATGATGTGGGACCTCCGGAACGCCCAGCTTTATTTTTCGCCGGTTCTTTGGCCGGATTTTGATGAAAAAAAAGCGCGCGAAGCTATTGAGGATTATTCGCGAAGAGCGAGACGGTTTGGGGGATAGCACAATTTTGAATTTCGAATTTCGAATTTTTAATCAATTTAGAATTAGTTAATTTTGAAACATTTGAAATTCGGTCATTTAAAATTCATTTAAAATTCAAAATTAAAAATTAGAAATTTATGAAAAAAATATTTTTATTTGCGTTGATCTTGGTTATTCCTGCTCTCGTGTTTGCTCAGGATAGCTCCAAGAAAAAGGCCTACTATTTCTATGGCGAAAGTTGCCCGCATTGCCAGAAAGTGGACGAATATTTCAAAGCGAACGGAATTTATGACAAATACGACATTACCAAGCTCGAATTCTCAAATCCCTTCAACGCGCGGCTTCTTATGAAATTCGGAGAGGTATTCAACAGCCAATACAAAGGAAGCGTTCCGGCAGTTGCCTTTGACGACAAATTCATTGTTGGCGACCAGCCGATCATCGACACTTTTGTCAGTGAAATTGACGCGGCGGAGAATGCCAACGAGCTTCCGGATCCCGAAAAAGTCGGAAATGCGGCAGGCGACGCGGTGAGCCAGCCAGCCGCTTCCGGGGATGCTTCGGCCAATGACCAGGCGAACAATGGAAATAAAAAGAATGTCTTTCCTGTAGTATTGGTTGCGCTCATTCTTGTCTTTGGAGGAGCGCTCGTTTATATAAATCGTAAGAAAAAATAAATATATGGCGCATGAATTCACAGACCAAAATTTTGAAGCAGAAGTTTTGAAAAGCGAAAAGCCTGTTCTTGTCGACTTTTGGGCGGAGTGGTGCGGTCCTTGTCAAATGATGGGACCGATCGTTGAAGAGCTAGCCCAGGAATTGAAGGACAAGTACAAAATAGGAAAGCTAAATGTGGACGAAAGCCGCGAAACAGCTGCAAAATACGGAATAATGTCGATTCCGACGCTGATCATTTTCAAAGGCGGCAAAGAAGTGAAGCAATTGGTGGGGGTGCAATCAAAAGAAGGATTGAAGGAAGAGTTGGGGAAGGTATAACAAACGCTCACGAAAAATTTGGGCTTCTCAAATAGGCTACCCGCCCCGACGTAGCGTCGGGGACGGGCTCACGCAATATTTTCGAAGCTTCAAATTTTTCGTTCGCTTCATGCAATTTTTATGGAAACAAAAACATACGACCTTATCATCATTGGTTCCGGTCCGGCGGGGCTCACGGCCTCAATCTATGCTTCGCGATATAAAATGAAGCATCTTGTGGTTGGAAAAGAACCTGGCGGACAAGCCAATGAAGCCCACAAAGTTGAAAATTGGCCGGGAACAATTTCAATATCCGGCTTAGAGCTTCTCCAGAAAATGCGCGAGCACGCCGAAAAATTAGGGGCGCAGATTTTGATGGATTCGGTTTCGAGCGTGAAAAAGAACGGCGATATTTTTGAAATCACGACCCACACGGCCCAATATCAGGCAAAAAATATCATTCTGGCTTCGGGGATGGAATATAGAAAACTCGAGATTCCGGGGGAAACTGAATTCAAAGGCAAGGGCGTTTCCTATTGCCCGACTTGTGATGCCGCTTTTTTCAAGGACAAAGTCGTGGCGGTGGCCGGCGGCGGGAACAGCGCGGGGTCAGCCGCTTTGCTTCTTGCTCAATACGCGAGCAAAGTATATTTGATCTATCGGGGAGAAAAACTCAAGGTGGATCCGGCTTATTTTGAAAAAATTTCCGCCAGCGGGAAGATCGAAGTTGTTCTCAACGCGAATATCAAAGAGATAAAAGGGGACAAGTCAGTTGAAAAAATTATGCTCGACAAAGAATGGAACGGCAGCCGTGAGCTAGCAGTGCAGGGTGTTTTCATCGAAATCGGCAGCGAACCCGGAGTGGAAATCGTGAAACAATTGGGCGTGGAAACAGATGAGCAAGGTTATATCAAAGTGAATCTTGATCAAACTACGAATATTCCGGGAGTTTGGGCGGCCGGGGACGCGACCAACGGCTCGAACAAATTGCGCCAAATTATCACCGCGGCAGCCGAAGGAGCAGTGGCGGCGGGTAGTGTCTACAAGAAGTTACAAACGCTTTAATGAGGTCATTAACTTACTGTTCGAGCTGTTTCTTTTTCAAAAATAGAATTAAAAAGTAAAATCTAAAAAGGAAAAGCGACAACGAAAAACTAAAAACAGTTTTTAATTTTTAGTTTTAGTTTTTACTTTTTCACTTTTAGTTTTTAGTTATTATGAAGTTACAGGGCAACAAAATTGAAATAAGAGCAAAATATAAATTAAATAGGCAGACATTGCCTATACTTTATACTCCCGGCGTAGCCGAACTCTCGAAAAAAATCGCGCAGAGCAAAAAGCGGGTCTATGACCTCACTTGGAAAAAGAACAGCGTGGCGATCGTTTCGGACGGCAGCGCGGTTTTGGGTTTGGGAAACCTTGGCCCGGAAGCGGCTCTCCCGGTGATGGAAGGGAAAGCGGTGCTATTCAAGGAGCTGGCCGGCGTTGACGCGGTGCCGATTATGCTTGCGACGCAGGACACGGAAAAAATCATTGAAACGGCGAAAAATATCGCGCCGGGATTCGGCGGGATCAATCTCGAAGATATTTCCGCACCGAGATGTTTTGAAGTTGAAAAAAGATTGATCAAAGAATTGAATATTCCTGTTTTTCACGATGACCAGCATGGGACAGCTATCGCGGTTTTGGCCGGGCTTGTCAATGCTCTCAAAGTCGTGAAAAAAAATATCAGCAGTGTCCGGATCGTGATTTCGGGAGCGGGAGCGGCAGGAACATCTGTCACGAAATTGCTCACGAAATATGGAGCGAAAAACATCATTGTTTTTGACAGCCAGGGATCGCTTTGCTGCAATTGCGAAAGAAGCGCAAAAGGCGTTAAAAGAGAAATTGCCTGTGCGACAAATAACCATGAATATATCAGAGACTTGGGCAAAGCTCTGTCCGGAGCTGATGTTTTTGTTGGTGTTTCTGCGCCAAATCTTTTGCAGGCCAAAGATATCGCCCGGATGAACAAGGGAGCGATTGTCTTTGCGATGAGCAATCCGATTCCAGAAATATCCTATCCAGAAGCCAAAAAAGGCGGAGCGGCGGTCATAGCGACGGGACGCTCCGATTTTCCCAATCAAATCAACAACGCCCTTGTTTTCCCGGGACTTTTCCGGGGAGCACTCGATAGCCGGACAAAAAACATTTCAGACAAAATCAAGATAAAAGCCGCTCTGGCCATTGCCGGCTTGGTGAAAAATCCAAAAAGTGATAGAATTGTGCCAGAAGTGCTGGACAAGAAGGTCGTGAAGGCGGTAGCGAAAGTTTTCGTATCTGGTAGATAGTATTTTGTATTTGGTATTTTTATACCAGATACCAGATACTAAATACTAAATACCAAAAATGAAAATACACAAAAAAACAATTGAAAAAGAATCGAAAAGCCAGATTGAGTTTCTTGATATAACAAGCGATGTCGATGGCGTTGTTAAAGAATCAAAAATCCAAAATGGGCAGGTGCTGGTTTTTTCCGGGCATACGACTGCCGGAATCGCCATGAATGAAAACGAGTCCCTGCTTCTCCAGGATTTTCAAAGACTTCTCTATCGCCTCGTGCCGATCGAAGAAAGATATTCTCATGACCTTTTCGAGCTGAAAAGGACAACCCGCTCCGACGGAAGGAGCAACGGCCACAGCCATTGCAAAAATCTGCTTATCGGAGCCAGCGAAACTATTCCCGTTGAAAATGGCAAAATGCTTCTCGGCAATCTCCAGAGCATTTTTTTGATCGAAATGGACGGATCGAGGAAACGAAGCATAGTTGTGCAGGTAATCGGAGAATAAAACTAAAAGCGAAAAGTGAAAAGCTAAAAAATTTTGTATCGCTTCGCGATGTTTGAATAATACACTAGCAAAGCGAGTTCCTTGACTTTTACTTTTTCCATTTTAGTTTTTAGCTTTTTTATGAATTCACTAGTCCGCGATTTAGTATACCAGGGTTATCTCAAAACTGACCGGATCATCGACGCTTTTTCAAAAATCCGGAGGGTGGATTTTGTGCCGGAGGAACTTGAAAGCGCGTCGCAAGCCAATATTCCTCTTCCGATCGGGCAAGGCCAGACTATCTCCCAGCCACTCACGGTGGCTTTTATGTTGGAAAAACTCGGACCGTTGCCGGGAGAAAAAGTTTTGGACGTCGGCGCGGGTTCAGGTTGGACGACGGCGCTCCTCGCGCATATTGTCGGAAAAAAGGGGAAAGTGATCGGAATGGAAAGAATCAAGGAGCTTTGCCGTTTCGGGATGAACAACGTGAGCAAATACCATCTTATTGAAGGCGGGCGGGTGAAAATCGTATGCGCCGACGGGTCCAAAGGCTATATCAACGAAGCGCCGTATCAGCGCATCCTGGTTTCCGCCGCGGCGGATGAAATTCCAAAAGATCTCAAAAAGCAACTGGCTGTCGGCGGCCGGCTCGTGATTCCGGTGAAAAACAGCATTTGGATGGTCAAAAAAATATCCGACAAAGATTTTCAAGAAGAGGAATATCCGGGGTTCGCGTTCGTGCCGCTGGTGGGCCGGAATGAATGAGTTTTGATGACTATTTCGTAATAGATTGTAGCTTGACAAAGTAAACAGAGGATATATAATAAATTAGCACTCTCTTTGTTCGAGTGCTAATCAATAAAACACATAAATATGGACCTCAACAAACTCACGATAAAATCCCAAGAAGCTCTCCAAGGGGCTCAGCAGATGTCCCAAAGCCGGCAGCAGAACGTGGTGGATGTCTTGCACTTGCTTCATGTTCTTCTCGGACAGCAGGAAAGCATTGTGCCGACAATCATCGACAAATTGGAAATCGACCGCGAAAAAATGAAGCAAAAAATCCTCGGCGAAATCGAAAAAATTCCGAAAGTGACCGGCACGCCCCAATTCTATCTTTCTTCCGAGATGGCGAGCGTTCTTCAGGAAGCATTCAACGAGGCCCAGGCGATGGGGGACGAATTCATCAGCACGGAACATATATTCCTGTCGCTTTTCAAAGTGGCGAGCCGGGCCAAAAAAATTCTTGAAGAGCAGGGAATCACCAAGGAAAAAGTCCTGAAAATAATGCAAGAAGTCCGGGGAAGCGAGAAAGTGGACAGCCCGATGCCGGAAGGAAAATATCAAGTGCTTGAAAAATACACAGTGAACCTCACCCACGAAGCCGCCCAGAAAAAACTCGATCCGGTCATCGGCCGTGAAGAGGAAATCCGGCGCATCATGCAGGTTTTGACCCGCCGGACAAAAAATAATCCGGTGCTCATTGGCGAAGCCGGAACCGGAAAAACAGCCATTGCCGAAGGCCTGGCCCAAAGAATCGTGGCCGGGGACGTGCCGGAAAATCTCAAAGGAAAAGAAATTTTGATGCTGGATCTCGGCCTCATTTTGGCCGGATCAAAATTCCGGGGAGAATTTGAAGAAAGATTCAAAGCGATCATCAAGGAAATTGAAAAATCGGCCGGCCGGTATATTTTGTTCATTGATGAACTTCACACTCTGGTTGGCGCCGGCGCCATGGAAGGGGCGATGGACGCGTCGAATATGTTGAAACCCGCACTTGCCCGCGGGAAAATAAAAGCCATTGGCGCGACAACCCTCAAGGAATATCAAAGATACATCGAGCGGGACGCGGCTCTTGAGCGGCGCTTCCAGCCCGTTTATGTCAGTGAGCCGTCGGTTGAAGACACTGTTGCCATTTTGCGCGGCCTCAAAGAAAAATATGAAGTTCATCACGGGGTGCGCGTCACGGATGGGGCGATTGTCGCGGCGGCGAATCTTTCGAACCGCTATATCACCGACCGCAATTTGCCCGACA
>JAQUQQ010000027.1 GCA_028716005.1 Candidatus Moraniibacteriota bacterium
ATGCCCGGACGTCACGCTTTCCACTGTATAGATCTTTGGTTTATAGACCATTTTTTTACCGTTAAAAATAAAATCTTCCAAAAAGGAAGATGTAAATTTTATATCTTTCCCTTTCGGGTCTAGAATTAGCACCTTCTCCGATATTGCGTCGGAGTGGTTGCCGGCAGGTCGCAGGGCTAGTTCCCTCGCTGCGCTCTTGATATTCACCCCGACCTGAATGCGTCGGGGCTTCAATATTCAATTGTTGGCTTTATTATATATCTGGCAAAAACTTGAGTCAAGGGGCAATGTTTGCTAGTATTAAGCTGCTATTGACTAATATTCATTTAGTTGTATAATTTTTTAGTTGCCTCAAAATCTCTCGGGTCGTTAGCTCAGTCGGTAGAGCAGCAGCCTTTTAAGCTGATGGTCGCAGGTTCGATCCCTGCACGACCCACCCACATTTTCGGGCGTGTAGCTCAGTTTCAGCCATAGGCTGATCCGCCTCTGGCGGAGTTTAGAGCTACCCGTCGTGACGGGTGATGATGAGGTCGTTGAATAATAAATATGGGCGTGTAGCTCAGTTGGTTAGAGCGCGTCACTGATAATGACGAGGTCCCAAGTTCGAATCTTGGCACGCCCACATAAACATCGTCATGAAATTCTATAAAGTAAAAAATACATTTGAAGCGACTGAAACCAGAATTCTTTCCGATTTTCATTTGCCAAAAAACATAAAACTTCCTTTCGAGGCTCGTCTTTTCCGGGTTATTCAACCTACAAGTCTATCAGTAAAAAATAAATTGGTTTTAGGCAACCATTATCATCCAAAGAAATCTAAACGATGGGAATTCTTTGTTATTTTCGGCAAACCAAAAACTAATCTGTTCCAATTCCGATACAAGATAAATGATAAAATTAAAGAAAAATATTTGAAGAATGGCGATGCTATATTGATGCCCCAAGATATTTCACACGCTTTCCTGCCTCTAGCCAAAGATATAACACTTTTTGAGCTATCGAATATACCCTATGACAGAAGCCAGAGCGTGATCGACAAGCTTTTTTGAAAAACGGGCCCGTAGCTCATTTGGTAGAGCGCCGCTTTTGCACAGCGGAGGCGAGGGGTTCGAATCCCCTCGGGTCCAAAATAAAAACACTACACTATATGGTAGTGTTTTATTGTCGCAAAAAATATTTATTTAGTCAATCCTTTTCCTCACGACTCCCAGATATACCAGCGGAGCGATCGCCCAGATGAACTTCCAAAAGTCATCGGTGAAAAATTTCCGCGTGCCGGGAGTGACAATGTCAGCCAGTTCTTTGGGAGTATACCAATTCAAAATCACAGAAAAGGAAAGCCCAATCACAATCGCCGTTCCAAGAACCAATTTCGCCATAAAAATTGGGCCGTGACCCGAAACGCTTCCCCGAATAATTTTGGAAAAAAATGCCACAAACCCGACCAAAATCGCGAGAAACGCCAGCGTTTTCGCGCTCGGTTCTTTGAGAAAACCAAAGCTGGCAAAATTGACAACCACATAGGCCGCATAAACTCCCAAAAGCGAAACCAGTATCCGGTGTTTCCCCAAAGCGAACGAAACCACGAAACTGACGAGGATAAATATAATCAAAAACGACACGTCGCCGGCCAAATTGCTTTTGATGCCAAGTCCGCCAAGAAGATTGTTGAGATTCATGTTTATTTTTGTAATTTGTAATTAGTAATCTGTAATTCGGATTAACAAAAGTCCCAATTACGAATTACAAATTACCAATTACTTAATCTCTTGTAATCTCTCCAGCAATTCTTTTTGCTCTCTGTTCAAATTCTTCGGCGTCTCCACTTGTATTCTAACATACTGGTCGCCATGTCCAAAGCGAGACAAATGTTTCACGCCGTGCCCCTTGAGGCGGAAAACTTCTCCTGATTGCGTTCCGGAGGGAATTTTGAGCTTCACCTCGCCGCCGATTGTTTCAACAGAAATTTTATCTCCAAGAGCTGCTTGGGAAAAAGAGATTTTGGCTTCCGAGTGGATATCATCGCCATCGCGCGAAAATCTTTTGTCCGGCAAGACATGGACATTGACATAGAGATCTCCCGCCTCGCCACCCCTTTCTCCGGCTTCGCCCAAATTTTCAAGCCGAATTGTCTGTCCGTCTTTGATGCCGGCCGGAATTTTTATTTTTACCTTTTCGTATTCGCGCACTCGCCCGTCTCCTCCGCAATTTTTGCATTTCTTTTCCGGAATTTTTCCTTCGCCCTGGCATTCGGGGCAAACGGTTGTCTGTTGAAAGGTGCCGAGAATTGTCCGCCTCGCCGTCCGAATTTGTCCTTCGCCTCGGCATTTTTCGCATTCCACTTTTTTCGAACCGGGTTCCACGCCTTCCCCTTCGCAACGGGAACATTTCACTTTTTTATAAAGTTCCACTTCTTTTTCGGCCCCCCCCGCCATTTCCTCGAAAGTTATTTCCACATCCACCTGGATATCCTCACCCCGATGCCGCCGTCTGCCACGAGTTCTTCCGCCTCCGAATCCAGCCTGTTCGAAAATATCCCCAAAAATATCCGAAAAACCGCCTTGTCCGCCGCCAAAATTGAAATCAAACCCTTCCGCGTAGGAAGAAAAATCCCGAAATCCCTCGAAACCGGAAAAACCGCCCTGCGATTGGGCTTGCTCAAAAGTCTGACCGTATTGGTCATATTGGCCGCGTTTTTCCTTGTCCGAAAGCACCTGGTAGGCTTCGTTGACTTCTTTGAACTTGGCTTCGTTTCCGCCGGCTTTGTCCGGATGGTGCTGATGCGCGAGTTTCCGGTAGGCCTTTTTGATTTCATCATCGGACGCGTCTTTCGATACGCCGAGAATATTGTAGTAGTCCTTAGGCATAATTGGTATATAGTAGCTGGTATTTAGTATTTGGTATTTTTGATTCTTTTCAGACCGTTAATTAGTTTCGCAACTGATACCGTTTGATTGGCAATTTTGACAAATTTATCCTTATAAATATATTTCACGTCTCTGGCCACAAGCAGTTGATTTTGAAGTTCGGTCAAGGATCCTAAAGCCATCGCATAAAATTGGCATTTTTCACCTGTTGTATTCCTTGAAAAACCCTCCGCGATATTGGACGAAACTGATATCGCCGCTCTTCTCATTTGACTGACCAAACAAAAAATTTCCTTTCTCGGAAATTCATCCGTAATTTTATAAATCATCAAAACCAGTTTATGCGCTTCTCGCCACGCCTCGAGATCGGTGAATGATCTAATTTTCTTTTTCTCCATGCCAAATGCCAGATACCAAATACAAAATACTAGATACTATATTCAATCACCGCCGCTTCCTTCTGCTCTTTGCTCAATTCGATGATTCCAGCGGCGCGGAGAAATTTTATAATGGCTAGAATAAACAGCCCCAAAAATATGTCCACCGCCGTCCCGAGAACTCTCGCCGTGAGAAACAACCCAAACGCGAGAATCACGGGAATATAGAATTTTTCCGACCCCGAATATTCGAAAAAGCTTCTTTCTGTCTTGTCGATGTAGCTCATCAGCACTTCTTTCATCGGCCGCTCTCCAATCACGTTCACTCCGAGCTGCTTTGAGAGATCTCGTTTTGATTTCGCCAGCATTTCTTCCCGAATTTGGACGGCCGTCGCGTCTCCGATGAGCATTGTCGCTTCCGTTGGCCCGCCGGGAACAATATTTTTCGCCGCCGCCGCGCCCTCGTCTATTTGCGGACTCACAAAATTCTTGGAAAGAAAATCGTCAACCGTCACGTTGTCCGTTATTTCATTGGCCAGCTCTTTCTTGTCTTCCGGAAGAAAAATGCTCGCTGCTTTGAGTCCCCAATCCATTTCCGTCTCAAGCGTTTTCGTTTCCAAAAAAGTCGCGGACGGCCTCGCTGAATTTTCGGCAATTGAAAAATAGTAGGCAATGGCAATCACGAGACAAATGGCGGTCACGAAATATTTCAGGGTATGGCTGACAAGCTGATAGAAATTTATCGTCAAGCCGCGCGCGATCTCTCTTTTCACTTGGATTTCCGTGAGAACAAACATCAAGATCGCGATCAGCATCCCAAGCAAGGAGAGATTCAGACCGAAAAAAACTGGATAACCGACGGCGCTCGCGAGAAATCCGGCGTGGATATATCTTTTGTTTTTCACGAATATGGCGCTCAAGGTGAAAACAATTCCCCAAAAGCTGAAGGCCAGAATCGGATAAAGCCAGATATGCCGCATTCCCCCAAAAATAGCGCCGGCCAAAACCCACCAGCTGACCCAGGCGGCAACCACGTTCAAAGCCAGAACAGAATAGGCAAAAATTTTGTTTCGCACTTCAGTTGAAAATATTTGTTTATGTTTCTATTTTATTATAAACCATCAGGGATAGGAAATAAATCCTATCCCTCTGATCAGATCAAATTCTATTTTTTCTCTTTTTCGTCCACCACTTCCCCTTCTTTCACATCCGACTTCTTGTCCGCCGATGAGGCGGATTCTTCTTTTTTCTCGCCCGCTTTAGCTTTATCCGCTGCCTGTGCCGCTTGATAGAGCTCCTGTCCGATCTTTTGCGCTTCCTGCGAGAGTTCTTCAGTCGCTTTTTTGATCGCGGCGATGTCTTCTCCGTCTTTTATTTTTTTCAAGGCTTCAATTTTTTCTTCAACCGGCTTTTTCTTGTCGGCCGAAATTTTTTCTCCGGCTTCGCGCAAAGCTTTTTCGGTTGTATAGACAAGCGTATCAGCCATATTTTTTGCTTCCACGGCCTCTCTTTTTTTCTTGTCCTCTTCAGCGTGGGCTTCGGCGTCTCGGGCCATTTTTTCCACTTCTTCTTTGGAAAGACCCGTCGAAGCTTCAATTCGGATGGATTGCTCTTTTCCGGTCGCTTTGTCTTTGGCTTTCACGCTCAAAATACCGTTGGCGTCAATGTCAAACGAAACTTCAATTTGCGGAACGCCGCGCGGAGAAGGAGGAATCCCATCGAGCATGAACCGGCCAAGCGTTTTGTTGTCGGCTGCCATTTCCCGTTCGCCCTGGAGAACATGTATTTCCACGCTCGGCTGATTGTCGGCCGCGGTCGAAAATACTTGAGATTTTGAAGTTGGAACAGTTGTGTTTCTGTTGATGAGAGCCGTTCGCACTCCTCCCATCGTTTCAATTCCCAGAGTCAAGGGAGTCACGTCCAAGAGCAACACATCTTTCACGTCGCCCGCCAAAACTCCCCCTTGAATCGCCGCGCCGAGCGCCACGACCTCATCCGGATTCACCGTCGCGTTTGGTTTTTTCCCGAAGAATTTTTCGACGGTTTGCATGACAAGCGGCATGCGTGTCATTCCTCCGACCATCACCACCTCGTTGATATCAGAAGTCGACAATTTCGCGTCCTCAAGCGCTTTTTTGCACGGTCCCAGAGTTTTTTCAACCAAATCTCCAATCAATTCTTCCATTTTCGCGCGCGTCAGTTTCATCAGCATATGCTTCGGCCCGCTCGCGTCTGACGTGATGAACGGCTGGTTGATTTCCGTTTCCATCGCCGTCGAAAGTTCCACTTTCGCTTTTTCAGCCGCTTCTTTGATGCGCTGGAGCGCCAGGCTATCCTTTGACAGATCAATCCCCTGATCTTTTTTGAATTCATCCAAAATCCAGCTGATGATTTTTTGGTCGAAATCATCACCGCCGAGATGCGTGTCGCCGTTGGTTGATTTCACTTCCACTGTGTCGCTTCCCACTTCAAGAATTGAGATGTCAAAAGTTCCGCCCCCAAGATCATAGACGGCGATTTTTTCGTCTTTTTTCTTGTCGAAGCCGTAGGCCAGCGCCGCGGCGGTTGGTTCGTTGATTATACGCTTCACGGTCAGCCCCGCGATTTCGCCCGCTTCAATCGTCGCTTTTCTTTGCGAGTCGTCGAAATAGGCGGGAACGGTGATGACGGCTTCGGTGATTGTTTCCCCGAGTTTCGCTTCCGCGTCGGTTTTCAGTTTCTGGAGTATCATCGCGCTGATTTCTTGGGGAGTGTAGTCCTTGTCGCCCATCTTCACTTTCACTCCGCCGTTGGCTTTCACGATCTTGTAAGGCATCAGTTTCACGTCTCGCTGCACTTCTTCGTCTTCAAATCGGCGCCCAATGAGACGCTTGATGGAGAATAAGGTATTCTCCGGATTGGTCACGGCCTGGCGCTTGGCCAGAAGACCGACCAATCTTTCATTTGATTTTGAAATCGCGACCATCGAAGGAGTTGTTCTCGCTCCTTCTTTGTTTTCGACGATTTTTGGCGATCCGGCTTCCACCACCGCCATGGCACTATTTGTTGTCCCTAGGTCAATCCCTAAAATTTTACTCATGGTTTTATTATTTTATTGATTAATTTATCGATTAATTTCGAATTTCCAATTTTGAATTTTGAAATAATGTCTTAATGTTTTAATTTTTAATGTTTCAAAATTGAGTCATTCAAAATTGATTCAAAATTCGAAATTCATAATTCAAAATTCTACGCTACTTCTACTTTTGCTGCTCTCATAATCCTCCCACTAATTCTATATCCTTTCCGCACCACTTTCTTCACTTTTTCCCCTTTCCCCGCCACCCCTTCATGAATTTCAGGATCGAATTGATCTCCAATTTTTACTACAATTTCTTCAACTCCGTTATTTTTCAAAATATCCTCAATTTGCCTTTTTATATGCGTTATTCCCTCAACCCACCCGTTTTCCTTTTTGTCCTCCGGCACGTGCGCGAGCGAGATTTCAAAATTGTCGAGCACCGGCAAAATTTGCTCAATGACATCCATTTTTGCGTATTTCCGAAATTCTTCCTGATGAGCGGCCTGCGATTTTTTATAATTCTCAAAATCGGCCTGGCAGCGCTTCCAAGAGTCAAGAGCTTTTTGGTTTTTTAAATATTCCTGCGCCATTTCAACTGTTATTTTTTTCCCTCTCTCGAAACCATCTTTTTCATTGAATTTTTTGATAGCATCATTAAAAGTCAACCATTCAAAACTCTCATTTTCTTCGTTTAATTTAACTTCTCCGCTTTTATGATATGCAATTAGTCGGATGCCTTTGACATAAACTTTCATTCTTTTTCCGCCTGTCTCGTCAAGAGAATATTCTTTTTCAGAATCGGACACCTGAATTACGGGGCCAACTTCTATTTCCAGATTTGTTTCTTCTTTAACTTCACGTTTCAGGGCCTCTGCAACGATTTCACCGTATTCTGCCGCCCCCCCAGGCAGATCATATTTTCCTGCGTACCGATTATCTCCTTTTTTCCATTTTAATGATCTTTTTAAAACAAGTATTTTGTCATCCCTTATAAGAACTGCCTTTACTGGCACTTCGAAAAGCCTTGATTGGATTTTTTCTTTCTTTTCTTCGGGAGATATTTTTCCTTCGTTTTGCATAAAAATTCTTTATTCTTAAATTCTAAATTCCCATTCTCAATTCAAAATTCCCAATTCTATAAAAAATATTATCACCGCCGCGCCACCTAACAATTTCTTCATATAATTGATCAGCGATTTATTCTTCGCGTATTTCATTCGTTTCGGACCAATGAGAGCGAGGATTCCTTTTTCGCCGCTTTTCGTCCGATAGGGAGAAACCATCATGGAACAGTTCGATATTTCCTTGATCGGGTTTTCTTTGCCGATGAAAATTTTCACTTCGTTGTCCTTGAGGTTTTTGACGAGTTTATCCACCCGCTCGTCAATGAAATCGAGTGTTTCCGCGAGGCGGCAGAGGTCATCCATTTCCCGAAATTCGGGCTCGTCGAGAAGTTCGCCCATTCCAAAATCATCAAATTCGTCTTTCACTCCGCTGATGGCCAGATTCCCGGAGAGACTTGAGAGCAGTTTTGCCGTTGTCCGCGTGAGCCGGGTGTTTTTCGCTTTCAGCCTCAGAAGTTCCGCCTGGAGTTTTTTTTGCTCGGCTTTGGAAAGTTCTTTGTCCGGCATTATTTTCTCGACGAAATAGCGATAGCCTTCGTCCGTCGGAATCCGCCCGGCGCTCGTGTGCGGCTGGAACAAAAATCCCGCGTCTTCAAGCTCGTTCATCTCCGAGCGAATTGTCGCCGAGCTCAAAGAAAAATCATACTTTTTGAGGAGATGTTTCGACCCAACAGGAACAGCCGTTTCCGTGAATTCCTTCACCACGGCCGAGAGTATTCTTTTTTGGCGGGATGTCAGCATATGATTATTATATCTTCCCGATTAGCACTCGTTAAGTGAGAGTGCTAATTCATATATTATAACTACGCGAAATCATTGTCAAGTCTTTCCTTGTTATGACGCCTGGCCCGCCCCTCGAGAGGGGCGCGGGTCAAGTCTTTCAAGCCAAAAAAAATCCCCACCTCTTTTGAAAGGCGGGGATCCTGATCCTCAAAATCAGTGGAATTTTATAGCCTTATTTCCACGGATGAGACACTCTCGGAACTTCTTGAATTTCTTGAGCTGGCTGGCTGCACGAGAAACATGATATTTCAGAACAAAACCTTTCACGGCGCTTTCGCTGTCGCTGAAACAAAGCTCACGTCTTGATTCGGCAAACAACTTGCCGTGTCCGTCTACGGACCCCAAAATACCGGGTTGATCTCGTTTTTCTGTCTTGAACCGCCCGTTGAAACGGGAGCGGAAATGTTCACCGCCCTGGCGCTCTTCCCGATAGCGCTGATATAAACATTGTATTGGTCGGAAACACCGGAAAAAACGTTGGAAGAATTATAGTAGCGAAACTGATACAGCCTGTTCACGCTTGTCTGTTTCTCGCTCACTTTCACGCTCCATTTGCCATTTTTCTTCATTTTGCGGGTAGCTTTGAGAACCCCGTCCTGGAATATCTGCACTCTACCTTTTTTCCCGAGATCGGTTTTTCTGCCAGAAAAAGTCAATTTGGATTTTTTCCTCTTCACAGTCGTGCCGCTTGAAAACCGCACTGATTTTTTATTCTGGAGTGTGAAGGGCGCGTCCAATGAATAGATCAAGATACGGCTGTCATTCACATCGCCAATAAACAATTTTCCGGCACCATAGTATAGCGCCCCTTGCTGATACATGTTGTTGGCGCCCACGGATCCGCCCTGATAAGGCAAGTTGCTCGAGAAATCAGCTTGACCGATGACCGTATCAGCGCTCATGTTGTTCCCGGTCGGGAGAGAGTTGTAAATCAGCACCCGGTTGTTGCCATAATCCGAAACAAAGAGTCTCACTCCGTCAGTGAAGGCGTGATAGGGAACATAGAGGGTGTTCGCGCCCAAACTGGCGCCCTGGTTTTCATTTTTGCTGACCAAATCCCCCTGTCCCACCGCGATATTCGCGGAAGCGTTGTTTTCCGTCGGAATTGAGTTGAAAATCAAGACTCGGTTATTGAACGCGTCTGTCACATACATTTTGCCGTTATAGGTGAAAACTCC
>JAQUQQ010000028.1 GCA_028716005.1 Candidatus Moraniibacteriota bacterium
AAACCGTCCATCGCTATATCACGAAAGAAGTTCAGGAGATTTATTCCGCGCAAGGAGAAGGCATCAACGACAAACATATTGAACTGATCATCCGCCAAATGCTCTCGCGCGTGCGCATTCTTGATCCGGGAGACACCAGCCTTTTGCCGGGCGACACGGTTGAGGAAGTCCAATTCCAGGAGGCCAACGAAGCGGCCAAAAAAGCGGGAGGAAATGTAGCCACGGCTGAAAAACTGCTGCTTGGAATTTCAAAGGTGGCTCTCTCGACGGAAAGCTTCCTTTCGGCGGCGTCTTTCCAAGAGACGGCCAAGGTTCTCATCAACGCGGCCGTCACCGGAAAGGAAGACCGTCTGCGGGGCTTGAAAGAGAATGTCATCATCGGAAAACTGATTCCGGCCGGGACGGGGTATCGGAAGCAGTAACTGGTAGCTAGTATTTGGTATATTGTATTTAGTATCTTGTATAAAGAAAAATCCCCGCGAGGGGATTTTTCTTTTGTCGATTGAAAAAACAACCCATCGGGTCGTTTTCAAAAAAATAAAAATACGCTTTTAGAAAAGAATCCAAACTTGAGCCAATATATTAGTTATGATTCTCCATTGCCTTTATCTTCGCGGGGCGAGGGCAGACAAAATGAGACCGGCTACGTTCACCAGAACCAGAAGCCCCGTGATCACGAGAGCCGAGACGATGGAGAAAGCCCCATAGAGGCCGTATCTCCCGTGCCGGTATTCGGCAGGGGAAACCCAACGCTTCTTCATAATGATAGCCTAAAAATTAGCTACCCTTATCTTTCCCGCCAAATTCGGCGGGACAAAACAGTCTATAACAAGAAAAATAATCTGTCAACCGTGAAAAATATGACAAACAAAAAAAGGCTTATAAAAAAGCCAAACTGCTCCATTCCTAAAGTTCAACTTTAGGAGTGTTTTATTTTCCTCGTGTTTTTGTCTTTTAGTTTCATAAATAAGTATCGAAGTAAGTATTAAAATACGCCCGCCTGCATCGCTATGCGAAGCATTGCGGGCAGGTATTTCCACCCCTATCCTATTCTAAAACGGCGGTTTTATCAAATCAAAAGGCGACCGAAATGCAGTCGCCTTAGATGGCATCCTCCTCTTTCGTGTTTGTGAATATGAGCTTGATGCCGAAATGTCGGGCCAAAAGAATGATCGCCTGCAGGCTCTCAAGCTTTTTCCGCCTCGCAAAATAGTTGAACAGAAAGCCTCCCTCTCCACACCCAAAACAATGGAATGTTCCGCGCGCCGGGTCGAATTTGAAAGACGGCGTTTTCTCCTGGTGAAATGGGCAGGGCATTGCGAGGTATTTGCCTTGGGGACGCAATTGCCGCAGTTCCGGGCAAAGCGGAAAAAAATCACTGATTTTCTTTTCCCTCAGAGCATCAAATACCTCAACGAAATTTGCCAAAATTCTTTTTCTTCTTCTCTTCTTCCGCCATTTAAGCAAAATGTGCCTCCTCGAAGATGGTGCCCTCCTGCGAGAAAAACCTCCTTTATCCGATTCCAATGTTTTGGCGAAGAAACATGCTCCTACGCAGGAGAGCTTTGTATGCAGGTTTCCCAACTCTGGAATCGACAACCGGAGTGTTATTCGTTTAATAGCAGAAATTTGGGCTATAAGTCAAACAAAAAAAGCCCTTGCGGGCAGGCTGAATTACTTATCTGGTTACGTAATTTCATGGCGGAATAAAATGGGTTTCACGGGGTAAATTTGCCCCTATCCTATCCCAAAACGGAAGCTTTTTCAACTGAAAAGGGTCCCGGAGGACCCTTGGAGACTTTTCCACTTTTTGTATCTCACGCGAGCCGGCGGTATTTCATCGACGGCAGACGCTCGGACCAGGCCATAAAGGAAGTGTAGACCGACTGGCCGACAAAAAGATCAATGAACTTTTCCTCCTTTTCCAGGCTGACGCTTTCAAAAAGTGAAAGCAGTTCCCAGGCGTTCTGGCGAAGCAGGATTCGCAGAATATTGTTGTAATGCCCGATGTGCTTCAAGAAGCACGTGCCGATTCCCTCATGAATCCGGGGCAAGCCTTTTTTTCTCTGCTTCAACTTTCGGTAGGCAGCCAGGTTGAACACTATCGCGGTATTTCTGGTGAGTTTTTCTCGATAAAACGAACGCACAATTTTCCGAACGGAAATTTGATGATGCTCCTCTCTCTCGCGCGGATCCTGGATCTCGCAAACAACTTTTTCTCGGAGGAGAGAAAGCATTTTGCCATCCGAATATGTCTCGACATATTTGACTTGCGGATGGATAAGATTGCCTATATCTCCAAAATGATGCTGGAGGCTGTGCATCTCTGCTAAGCCGCCGAAGATTATCCGTCCTAATTCTTCCGCCGGTATAGCCGATGCCCAATTATTGAATTCCATCCTCCTTCCTCCTTTCCTCCGGGCTTATTGTTCCTATCCTGGTTTTACTACTCAGTCCATGTTTTTTCAAGAAAAAAAGAGGGATTTTTTGAAAACAGGCGGAGGCTGGAAATTTCCTCCCGAATATGATAAAATGGGAAAGTCTTAATTGCACGTAATACGAAATGGGCAGACGCAAAAAGAAAAAAGACAAAGAAAACGAGAACGGAAACGGGCGGAGAAGGAAGTCAAGAGTCAGTATAGACACAAAACGCTCTATTATCGCGGTGTTTTTGATTGCTCTCGCCATTCTCTCCATCTTCAGCCTGTTTGGCGGAGCGGGGACTTTCGGTTCATATCTCAACAAGATCCTTTCGCTGGCTTTTGGAATCGGGCGCTATCTTCTTCCGATCCTGATGATCGCGGTCGGGTTCATGTATTTCCGGCGGGACACGGAAGCCTACTATGTCTTTGTGGCGGCCGGCTTCATTTTGTTCTTCGCGAGCGTGCTGGGGGTCGTCCATATTTTCAATCCGATGGCCGAAATGATTTCAGTCGCGAAAAGCGGCTCAGGCGGCGGATTTCTGGGCGCGGCGGCGGCTTATCCGGTTCTCAAACTTTTCGGTTTTTGGGCGGGGATTATTGTGCTTCTCGCGATTGCTCTGGCCTCTCTGCTTCTCGCTCTCAATGTTCCTTTTCGGGCGCTTCTCAAGCCAATGGAATGGATGAAAGAAGACGAAGAAGAGGCCGAGGATGAGAAGGATGAGGAAGAGCCGAAAATCACAGTCGGGGAAAAACAGAGCGCGGCGGCGAAAATCAGCGAAATTCTCAAAAGAAAACCGGAAAAACCAGTGCCGCAGAGAAAAATGCCGGTTCCGGAAAGGCAAACCAGCACAGCTGGATGGAAATTTCCGCCTCTCG
This sequence comes from Candidatus Moraniibacteriota bacterium, assembly GCA_028716005.1. Lineage (GTDB taxonomy): Bacteria > Patescibacteriota > Minisyncoccia > Moranbacterales > UBA11712 > UBA11712. The sequence continues at coordinate 3,300 of JAQUQQ010000028.1, forward strand.
ACCTTCTTGAAAAAACAACGGGAAAAGCCAAGGGAGGCGACATTGAATCAAATGCCAAGATAATCCAGGAAACCTTCAAAAATTTCGGGATTGAAGTGGAAATCGGGGACATCAGTGTCGGACCGTCCGTGACGCAATATTGTTTCAAGCCGGCGGCCGGCATCAAACTTTCAAAAATAACGGGTCTCAACAACAATCTGTCGCTGGCGCTGGCGGCCCATCCGATCCGGATCGAAGCTCCTATTCCGGGGAAATCTCTCATCGGGATTGAAGTGCCGAACAAAACTTCCACCTTGGTGCGTCTCAGGGATATTATCGAAAGTCCAGAATTTGCCGAGAGAAAAACAAATCTCACGCTGGCGCTTGGGCAGGATGTGGGAGGAAACTATATCCTCGGCGACCTCACCGAAATGCCGCATCTCATGATAGCCGGAGCGACGGGAACCGGGAAGAGCGTCTCAATCAATACGATTATCACTTCGCTCCTCTATCAGAACTCTCCCGACGAACTCAAAATGATCCTGATTGATCCGAAGCGGGTGGAGCTGACCGCCTTCAACGGCATTCCGCATCTTCTCACGCCGACAGTGGTCGACAATGGAAAAGTAGCCAATTCCCTCAAGTGGGCGATCGGGCAGATGGAAGCGCGCTACAAACTTCTTCAAGAAGCCGGCTCCCGCGATATTTTTTCATACAACAACAAACTGAAAATCGGCCAGAAAAAAGAAATTGTAGATGAAGAAACAGGGGAAGTGATCGGCGAAGAAGAAGTGAAGAGGCTGCCGTTCATTGTGATCATCATCGACGAGCTCGCTGACATAATGGCCAGCCACTCAAAAGACGTGGAAGCGGCCATTGTGCGTCTCGCTCAGATGGCGCGCGCGGTGGGAATTCATCTTATTGTTTCCACTCAAAGGCCGTCGGTTGAAGTTTTGACGGGTCTCATCAAAGCCAACATCACGACGAGAATCGCGTTTCAAGTGGCGACTCAGATTGATTCCCGGACTATTCTTGATATGGCCGGCGCGGACAAGCTTCTCGGAAACGGGGATATGCTCTTTCTTTCCGCTCGCTCGCCCAAGCCAAAAAGAATCCAAGGCGTATTTGTCTCCGAATCAGAAGTGAAGCGGGTCGTGAAAGCAATCAAATCCCAGCTTGATGAAGAAGTGGAATACAATGAAGAAGTGACTGCCCCGCAAAGAGTGAGCCTCGGGGGAAAATTCACCGGAGCGGGAGCCCTGGGCGGAAATGACGAAGGCGATGATCTCTATGAAGAAGCCAAGGATACGATAATGAAATCCGGAAAAGCTTCGGCTTCGCTTCTTCAGCGGCGGCTTCGGGTGGGGTATGCCCGGGCAGCGCGGCTTCTCGATATTTTGGAGGCCAACGGCGTGATTGGCCCGGCTGACGGGTCAAAAGCGAGAGAAATTCTGGTTGACAGCGGGGTGAGCCAGACGGCCAGAAAGAGCGAAGTTGAATACGAAGATGAAGAAGCCGACCAAAAACAGCGGGAACGTTGGCAAATGTGATTTTTGGGAGTATAATAGAAGAAAATAAAAAAAACAATTCAGCAGGCTTATTTCAATCCTGCTTTTATATTGCTGAAATTTGTTATTCGAAATTAGAAGTTCGTAATAGAAAATAGAAATTAGAAAATAGGTTTTCTGTTTTTTGATTTCCAACTTCTAAAACAATTTTCAATTCTCTAACAACAATTTTCCATGTTACGCGGTTTCACAAGAAAAAAAATAAATTCCTACACTCTCGGCGAACAGCTCAAAAAGATGCGGAGCGACGGCCGGGTGACTCTTCATGAAGTTTCGCGGGAAACAAAAATTCCGGTCAAATATTTGGCTATGATCGAAGAAGGCGACTCGGAAAATCTCCCGCCGGACGTCTATGTGAAAGGATTTCTCAAAAGCTATGCCGAATATTTGGGAGTTGACCATCAAAAACTGGTGGCTCTTTATCTTCGCGACAAGGATATCAAAAATAATCTCGGAAAAAACGGACAAAAACCAAAAGCGCCCAAAGCTTCCCGGGTCCCGCGCTTCGTCGTGACGCCGAAAATGATCACCGCCGCGGTTGTGATTCTCATCGCCGCCAGCGGATTCTATTACCTATACCGGGAGATTGGCCGGTTTGCCGCCCTTCCAAGGCTGGTTGTCACCGAACCGGCGGGGGACACTTCGGTCGAAGGAAATTCGATTACCATTTCCGGCTTCACTGACCAGGACGCGAAGCTGACCATCAATGATCAGCCGGTTATGGTGAAAGACAACGGTGAATTTCAGGAAAATATTTTGCTTCAGGAAGGCGTGAACTCAATCAATATATCCTCCGTGAACCGGTTTGGCAAAACTGCCATGAGAACTCTCAACATCAGTTCAAACTACGAAAAGCCGGATATGGCCTTTCGAGAAAACGGAAACAGCGAAGGGCAAGTCAGCGGAGAGCAAGCAGAGAAAAAAGCCGGCGTGGAAGTTGTCGTGAGAGTCGATTCCAATCCAACCTGGCTTTCCATCGAAAGCGACGGGAGTCTTGTCTATTCAGGGACTATGCTTCCAGGAGCTTCGCAGAGTTTCAAAGGCGACAAAGAAGTCAGGGTGACCAGTGGAAAAGCGAACCAAACATTCATCCAGGTCAACGGTAAAAATGAAAAAGTATTGGCGGACAGCCCCGGGATTGTGAGGGATGTTGTTTTTGGGACTAACGACTAATTTAAAATTTTTAATTTTTAATTTCGAATGAATTTCGAATTTTATAATTTTGAAACATTAATAATTCAGTCATTAAAAATTGATTCATAATTCATAATTCAAAATTCTAATTGTATGTCAAAAGAAGAATCAAACAAACAAACTATTCTCGACGAGACCGTCAAAGAAATCAAAGACCGTTTTGGCGAGGGGTCGATTATGAAGCTCGGCGAAGTGAAAAAGGTGGACGTGGCGGCTATTCCGACTGGTGCGCCCTCGCTTGATATTGCTCTCGGAATCGGCGGCGTGCCGCGCGGGCGGATCATTGAAATATACGGGCCGGAGTCATCGGGAAAGACGACTCTCGCGCTCCACATTGTCGCCAATGCCCAAAAAACGGGCTCGGCCGCGTTCATTGACGCGGAGCACGCGCTTGACCCATCCTACGCCAAAAAAATCGGAGTGAATCTCAACGATCTTTTGATATCCCAGCCGGACAACGGGGAGCAAGCCCTCGATATTGTGGAGACGCTTGTGAAATCAAACGCGGTGGACGTGATTGTGGTTGATTCCGTGGCGGCTCTCACGCCGCAGGCGGAAATCGAAGGCGAAATGGGCGACTCGCATATGGGGCGGCAAGCGCGGCTCATGTCGCAGGCTCTCCGGAAGCTCACAGCGATCGGCGCCAAAAGCAATGTGACAATAATTTTTATAAACCAGATCCGAATGAAAATTGGCGTTGTTTTTGGCAATCCCGAGACGACTACCGGCGGAAACGCTCTCAAATTTTATGCCTCGGTGCGCATCGAAGTTCGCCGCGCGGCGCAGATAAAAATGGGGGATCAGGTCGTCGGAAACCGCGTGAAAGCCAAAATCGTGAAAAACAAAGTGGCGCCTCCGTTTCAGGTGACGGAGTTCGACATTATGTATAACGAAGGAATCTCGAAAGAGGGGGATCTCATCGACACGGGCGTGAAATATGAAGTGGTGACGAAAACCGGAAATTCATTTTCTTTCGGCGAAACAAAACTCGGCGTCGGCCGCGAAAAAGCGAAAGCGTTTCTGCGCGAAAACCCGAAAGTCTATAAAGAAATAGAAAAAGCGCTCAAAGAAAAAGTGAAAGAATGATAGTTCAAATTTACTCGCAATGGAAACCATAAAATTGGACGCAATTCCTAATAAAGAAAAATCAAAACTTCCCGCTGTTGAGGTAGCTAATCATGTTGACTGGGTAAACGCTGGTTTCAGCAGTCTGCCATTTAATTTGCAGACAGGGAAGCCATGTGCGTTCGGATTATTTTTAACTCCGTCTGAAGAAATAAGAAAATGGAAAGATACTTCGCCCGCCGGTGCTTATCTATTTGGGATATCAACTGGGGAAGAAGTATCACAGAAAATTGATACGAGAGAAATCCAGGTTAGGCCCGGGCATTACCGGAGTGGCATGATAGGCCAAGTTTTGTTTCAGGATAATGAAGGAAGGATATATTGTGATGTAGACTTGAAAGGAATTGGCGAAATCGGGTTTAGTTGGAATAAGGAAAATCGTATCAACGAAGATCCCAATAGGCCCATGGTTATTCCGGCCGGTGCACGCGATTTTCACGATTTGAAAGGCGATCATGTTTTCGGCTTCAGAAATAAGGCCCATGCTTTGCATGATGTGCAAGTTGCGGAAAAAATGCTGGATTTGGGCGTGAGAACTCATAGAATCATAGCTCTTGTATCATTGCAAGAAATAATTTCATATGGAGGTGAAGCCCCCTTTTTCAAAAGAAAAAATCCCAAAAAAACTTCAATCGCGGAAGCAAAAAAGAAGGGTCTTATTCCGAAGGATCTTGAACCTGTGGTTGAAGTGCGTGCCTTTGGAACGAAAACCAGGGTTCAGGAATGGGGACTCAACGAAGCTAATAGGCCTTTTTTTAGAAAAGATATTCTTAGAGAAATTGATGACGCTCGCCAATTAATAATAAAAGAATTCAAACTGGAAGAATCTGATTTCGATTTGGGTGAGTATCTAAAGTGGTTGGCTGAAAAAATGGGGAGGAACTTGGGAATTATGCATGCTAATGGATGGCGGCATGGAAATGCGCACGGGTTAAATATGACTCTTGACGGCAGAATAATCGATTTTGACGGGGCTTCAAAAGCGGAAGAAGAATGGAATGCGGACGGAAGTATTCAGGAGAGATGGACGAAAAAGAATTATGTAAAAGGATGTTTTGAATATGATATTGAAACAGCGACATATGATTTGCAAAGATTATTTTCAGAAGTTTCCCGTGCTATTTTTGAAAAAGAATTTGGCAACTCAGATAAAATTTCGAATTGGGAAATTGATCGTAAGGTTTTTATTAGAGACAGGGAAACTGATTATAGGATGAGCCAAGGATCAATTAGCACATATTTTAAAAGAGGATATGATTCAGTAAGGACAGGAAGCTAAAGTTTTTAAGAGGTATTTAATGTTTTTGAAAACAGCGTCCTATCCAAGCGACACTGTTTTTTTTAGATAAAGTCGTGATTGTTTCATTTTGCCCTCTCCACGTATTCGCCCGTTTCTGTGTTGATTCGCAGAATATCGCCCTCTTTCACGAAAAGAGGGGTGTTCACTTTGATTCCGGTTTCGAGGGTCACTTGTTTTGTCCCGCCGTCGGCCGTGTTGCCGCGGATGGCGGGCGGAGCTTCAACAACTTTGAGTTCTATTTTTACCGGCAGTTCGATATTTATCGGGCTATTGTTATGATTCAAAATTGTCGCTTCAGTGCCTTCGATGAGATAGTCAGTGAGATTTCCCAAAACTGATTTTGGCAGGGAAAACTGTTCATAGGTCGCATTGTCCATGAAAAAATAGTTTTCTCCTTCGCGATAAAGATACTGCGCTTTGGTTTTTGAAATTTCCGCCTCTTCGATTTTGTCCGCGCCTTGAAAAGTTTTTTCCATCACTGCTCCGGTCTTGAGATTTCTGATTTTTGTGCGTAAAACCGCTCCGGCCCGTCCGGTTTTTGAATGCTGATGAAAAATAACGAGATAGGGCTCGTTATTTAGGGAAATATTCTTGCCTGTTTTGATATCAGGAAGATTCAGCATTATTTTATCAGATACGAAATCAGCGCCATGGCCCGCGCGCGCTTCACGGCTCTCGC
>JAQUQQ010000029.1 GCA_028716005.1 Candidatus Moraniibacteriota bacterium
TGTTATCAACTGAATAGCGCGAAAAATTATGGAACTGACTTTCAGCCTTCTTTTTATTGGAATTTTGAGCTTAGCGGTCGGCTCGGTTCTGGGGTATCTCGCCCGCCAGTCAATTGCTAAGAAACAACTTGGGACAGCCGAAGGAAAAGTGAATAAGATGCTCACCGATGCTGAAGCCCAGGCCCAGTCTATTTTGCTTACGTCGAAAAATAAAGCGGTGGAAGTTTTGGAAGAGGCGAAAAAAGAAGAAAAAAAGCGGCAAGAGCAGATCTTTCGCTTGGAAAAGAGAATTGAATCGCGTGAAGAAAATCTCGACCGGAAATTGAATGAAGTGGATCGCGGAAGGGATCTTCTCATCAAAAAAGCGGAAGAAATCAAAAAAATCAGAAAAGAAACCGAAGTCGCGCGGCAGGAACAGCTCAAACGCCTGGAAAAAATAGCCAATCTTTCCAAAGAGGACGCCAAAAGAGTCTTGCTCCAGCTGGCTGAAGAGCAGAACAAGGAAATTTTGGCAAAACAAATCAAAAAGATGGAACAGCATAACAGTGAGGAACTGGTGAAAAGGGCGCGCGACATCATGACGTCGGCTCTTCAAAGATATGCCGGAAGCCATGCCGCGGAAACGACTACTTCCACGGTTTCTATTCCGTCGGATGAAATCAAAGGAAGGATAATCGGCCGCGAAGGAAGAAACATCAAAACATTGGAACGGCTTACGGGAATTGAAATTATTGTTGATGATACGCCGGAAGCAATTGTTCTTTCCGGCTTCAACCCGGTTCGGCGCGAGATTGCCAGATTAGCCATTGAAAAATTGATTGCGGATGGCCGAATTCATCCAACCAGAATCGAAGAAGCGATCAACTTTGCCAAAACCGAAGTGAACAACAAAATCAAAGAAGCCGGAGAGGCGGCAGCCTATGATGTCGGAGTCGCCGGGCTGGATCCGAAACTCATTCAGATTTTGGGAAGGCTCCGTTTCCGGACTAGTTATGGCCAAAACGTTCTTCTTCATTCTCTTGAGGTGGCGCATCTCTCCGGAGCTCTTGCGGCGGAACTGGGAGCGGACGTGAGCGTTGCCAAAAAAGCCGGGCTTCTTCATGATATTGGAAAAGCGATTGACCACGAAGTGCAGGGGACGCATATTGAAATCGGGATGAATATTCTCAAGAAATTCGGCATCGGCAGTGCGGTGATCAACGCCATGAAATCCCATCACGAAGATTTCCCGTTTGAGAGCAACGAAGCGATGATCATCGCGGCGGCAGACGCGCTTTCCGCGTCTCGTCCGGGAGCGAGAAAAGACACGCTGGAGGATTATCTGAAACGTCTTGGAGATCTTGAAAACGTTGCTCAATCTTTTCCGGCTGTTGAAAAATCATACGCTATTCAGGCCGGACGCGAGATCAGAGTTTTTGTGAAACCGGAAGAAGTCGACGATCTTGGGGCGATCAAATTGGCTCGGGAAATCGCGGACAAAATCGAGCAGGAACTCAAATATCCGGGAGAAATCAAAGTGAATGTTCTTCGTGAAACGAGAGCGGTGGAAGTAGCGAGATAGAAAATCCTAAGCTCGAAGCATTAAATCCGAAACAATATCAAAATTAAAATAATAAATATTCCAAATATTTTGGAAATTTGAATTTGTAAAATTGGAATTTGTTTTGAGTTTCGATATTCGAATTTCGAATTTAGTTAGATATTTGCGCAAAAAACTTGAAAATAGTAGAATCATTATAGGCCTTAAATATCATAAAATTAATCTAGAAGGCGGGGTGTATTATGGCAACTGATATAAACAAAGAAGCGCTTGTCGAAATGGTGGCGAACAAAATCGGGCAAACGAAAAAAGAGGTGGAAGTTGTCGTTGACGCGATTGTTGACACGATCACAGACGCGCTTCACGGAGACCGAAAAGTGACCATCGCCGGTTTCGGCACCTTCAAAGTGACCCATCGCGCCGCTCGCGAGGGCATCAATCCGCAGACGAAGCAAAGAATAACCATCCAGGCGGTGAATACCCCGAAGTTCACGGCGGGGAAGCGTCTCAAGGAAGCGGTGCGGTCTCAAAAAACGGCGCAGGCAGCTCCGGAGCAAACAGAAGCGATTTCTTCTCAACAGAGCATGTAGAGTCAGGAAATTTTTGTATATATCCTTTGCCCCGCTTTTTTTGTGGGGCAAAGTTTTTGTCGGGATATAGTGTAATGGCAGCACGATTGCTTTGGGAGCATTTAGTCTCGGTTCGAATCCGAGTATCCCGAAAAATTATCATTGGTTGGGTTTCACCCTTTCGGGTGACCATCCGTTAGGGTGGCGATTCCCTGCCCGAAAGAATTGATTTGCAAACCGATTCTATAATATAATATTTTGGTAAAAGGATACGCGAAGCGGGCCTGCCCGCCGAAGCGTAGCGAAGGCGGGTATCGTATATCGGTATTACCACAGGTTTCCAACCTGTTGAGAGGGGTTCGACTCCCCTTACCCGCTCAGTTTTCAAAAACGTCTTTGAGTAGGCGCTTTTTGTTTTTGATGATAAAATTAGGCCATGGAAAGAATAGAACAGATAAAGCAAGAAATAAATCCGCGCTCAATTTCAAAAAAGATTGACCCGCAAGGCAGAACCGAGCTTGCAGGGAATATTTTTAATATTCGCTCAGAAAAGAAACTCGCTAAAAACGAAATTCGAGAACATGAGGCGAAAATAGGAGAGTATGATCAATTAATAGGAGATACATGGGAAACAAAAGTCAGCAAGGAGCAGGAATTGAAAGAAAGACAAGAAAAAGGGTTGATAAAGTTGAAAAATTTACTTGGCTTTAAGGACAAACGGATTACGGCTCTTCGCGTTGCTATAGAACTGAACAGTACGGCGAGAAGAAAACTTTTTTATGATTCGCACGAAACCTCAGATAAGCTTGAATTTTTGAGGCACAATCTTTCTGAAATTCCAAATCCGAAAGATCTGCTCGCGGCATATTACGACAAAATATCCACAGAACCTATTAATTTGGAACAAAAAAAGGGATTGCTTGATCCGGGGAGGCGTTGACTGAGCTTTCGGAGGAGGAATATATTGCTTTATGGAAACGATTGAATCCCTATTTTGTTTCGCATGTCACCCGTCAGGGTTTTAGAGATCATAATGTCATGGTTTACCATTCAGGCGGCATGAATCAATTTTCTAATGGCTTAGTTGATATACTCAAAGACGAAAAATTACTAAGATCTCCGTTGGTAGTGAGAGGCGGTTTGAAAGCCAGAGATGAATCTTCCGTCAGAGAATGGTTGAGCGGTTGGGTACTCGAAGCAGAAAATGAAGGAGAGGCCGAGAAAAGATTGATTGACCTTCTCCATCGTACAATTGCAAGTGCTCCCAAATATCCAGATGAAACCGCGGTTCATTTTGCTAATCAAATAGTTGCTGATAGCTACTACGGCGGGGAAAGAAATAACGAAGTTTTCATAGTTTATCCGTCGGATGTCATCGCCTCCCAGTACAATTATGCTTTCAACGGCTGGGAAAAAGACTTCACAAAGCCTCAAAGTGAGCAGAAGTGGAATGATGTTTTTGTTTGGCCACGAACAGTCGAAAATCCCGGCGTATCAATTGATGCCGGGATAGTATTTTTGCCGGATGAAACACCGGTTGATCCTGGCACAGGATCAAGATATGCTTGCGATGTTAAAAAAGGTGACGGCAAAGAAGAAAAAGTTATGATTGAAGATAAAAAGCTTGTTGAAGCATTCACTGAGTGGTTTAAACAAAACCAATCTCGAGTTCGCGAAGCCTGCAAAACATACGAAAAAGAGACTAATTCATATTTCAGTACATACCGAGACAGAACGGAAGTGTATAAAAAGTATTTCTCCATATTTACAGAAGAATTTTTGGGTATGGGATTTAAACCAGATGACACAGACCGGCTTACTCGAAAAACAGTCTCAAGCGTTTTTAGTCATAGCCAAGACTTTTTTAACGAAGAGCAAATCTCAGGAATGGTTCGATCTATTGGAGTGAATTGGAAAAGAGCTGAAAAAACAATTACTGCAAAAGAATATTGGGAAAAATTTTTTCAAAATTATCCTCACTTACGGCCAAAGCATGTCGAATATTATAATGGAGATCCAACAAGTGCTGTCTATTTGTTCCAGAGGAAGCATAATATCGGTAAGGCTGATACATCGGGGATCGATGGTGTGCTTCTTGGGTTTGATGAAAATCATGTTTCCCCGGATGTTATTGAGAAAGACCCTAGATCAAATCCGGGATACGAGGAGCTTGTCAGTACTGCAAGAAGAATAATTAAGGATCATTATGGATCTAAATAGAATTAAAATCTCTTATGCCAAGCACTTTTCCCTAAAACCAGTTCTAACCGCATGAATCAAAGAGCTCACAAATTACTTGATATTTTTTGGAAATAGTGCTATAATATAAACAATGGAACGGGTGAAGTCCCGTTCTTTTGCTTTTTAACACGAAGTAAACTAAAAAACAGCTAAAACTGCGTGAAAAAGGGGAAAAATAAAAAGAAAAAAAAGTTAGTCAAAAAAAATACCAGAGGGGCTTCCACGCCCGAAGATTTTTTCTTTGGTTTTTTGGTGGCGGTTTCGATGGTTTTCGCCCTTCTTTGTTTTCGAGGTGTCGCGGCAATTCCGACTTCTTTCTCTCAACAAACAGAGTCGCAGGCTCCAAAACAGGTGGAAAAGGATATCAAAAAACTGGTGAAAGGCTATCCGATTGAAGAGATGGCTCCTTTCATCGCCGGGAAAGACAAGAAGGTGGCGGCCTTTTTGATTGCAATCGCCAAAAAAGAAAGCAACTGGGGAGTTCACTCTCCCGGGAAACTCGGAAAAACTTGCTATAACTATTGGGGATACCGGGGGCAGGAAAATCCGACCGCTTCTGGATACAGCTGTTTCACATCGCCGAGGCAAGCCGTGAATGTGGTCGGAAGAAGAATCAAGAATCTGGTCGCCCAAAAAGTCGATACGCCGCGCGAGATGGTTGTGTGGAAATGCGGGGACGCTTGCACGCGGTCCGGCGCCCGGGGAGAAGCCAAATGGGTGCGGGATGTGGGATTTTATTACGACAAGGTATTATAATATAGTAGATTCTGAATATATGAGCGTAAAAAATATTTTTTCTCACGGAAAAAAACTTTCGCAAAGAAAATTCGGAGGAAGATACTCTAAAGACGCAAGAATGAGAGAAGTCTTTGGCAATCAAAAAATTGCCAAGGCTTTGGACAAGACCAGCGAAAGAAATGAATTCTATGACATGCTGAAAAGCAAGAAAGAAGGCGGAGTGACGAAACAGGAAATGAAAGAAGCCTTGGGGGAATGGATGACCGGCAAGGGGCGGACAATAAGCCGAAAAGAAGCCTATGCCGTCGCGAAAGAGTTTTTCGGCGATGAAAAAGTGAAGTATGTAATGCCGAAGAAAAAGGTGAGCTCGTCGGCTTTCTCCGGAAGCTCCGGCGCTTTTGGCGGAGCGGGCGGGACCGATCAAAATATTCAAAAAAGCTACGGGCCTTTCGGAGGTGTTCAAACAAGCGGCAAGTCTGTTATCAGCGCCGGCGAACTTCCCATGATTTATAAAAAAGCTTCTGCCAATCCGGCCTCAAGCGCTCCGAAAATTTTGGCGAGCCCCATTTCCGCTGCGAAAATAATCGCGCCTCCCGCGGGCGGATCTTCCGTTAGCGCCCAAAGCGGCCAAAATGACGACCAAAAAAAGGAAGATCGGGCTGAATCCGAAAGAAAGGCCCAGTCAAAAAAAAGAAGAAGGTCAATTTCCGCGGGGTTGGCGGCGATTGTCGACATGATGGGACCCGTGAAAAGCGAAGATTCAAAAAACAACAAGGGTGATTTTTTCCGGGCGATAAACGCGACCAGAAGAAACACCCGCAACTAATTTTTGCTGAATAAAAATTATAATCGAAATATATGACCATAGGCAGTATGATTTTGATTGTTCTGGGATTGTGTCTCTTTGAAATAATAAGCAGCATAGACAACGCGGTCATCAACGCGGAGGTTTTGTCGACCATGTCGCCAAAATCCCGGAGATGGTTTCTTCTTTGGGGACTTTTGTTCGCCGTGATTGTCGTTCGCGGTCTTTTGCCGTGGGTCATTGTCTGGGCGACAAATTCCTCGCTCGGTCCGGTCGGGGCGCTCACGGCGACCTTCAGCAACAATCCTCACGTGAAAGAAGCGATTGAAACTTCGGCGCCGATCCTTCTGGCTGGGGGCGGAACATTTCTGCTATTCCTGTTTTTTCACTGGCTTTTCATCGAGCCGAAAAGCTACGGCCTCAGGGGCGAAAAATTTTTCCATTCCCAGGGAATCTGGTTTTATGCCGTTGTTTCTGTCATTCTAGCGATTTTAGTCTGGCTTACGCTCAAAATCAATCCCATGATGGCTTTCGGAACGGTTGTGGGCTCAACCGCTTTTTTCATAACGCACGGTTTCAAGCAAAACGCGGAGCAAAGAGAAAAAAGTTTGACGTCAGGAAAAAACAAATTGTCCGACATGAGCAAAATCCTTTATCTCGAAGTGATTGACACCACCTTTTCCATTGACGGAATTTTGGGAGCTTTCGCGTTCACGCTTTCCGTGCCTCTGATTCTCATTGGAAACGGAATCGGGGCGCTGGTCCTTCGTCAGTTGACAGTCGGGAACATCGACCGGATAAAAAAATATGTATATCTCAAAAATGGGGCGATGTATTCGATACTATTTTTGGGAATCATCATGCTTTTGGACGGATTCGGCTTCCATATTCCGAGCTGGCTATCGCCGGTTGTCACCTTTGTGGTGATCGGATATTTCTGGCTGAAATCAGTGAAAGCGGCCAAGGAAAAAGCCTGAAATTCGCACGCTTATGCGATAAAGATAATATTTCGAAAATTACCAACTTTTACATAAGGGAATTATAAAAATTAAAAGTAAAATAAATGAGGAGGAAAACAAAAAAGACAAAGAAAGCAAAGGAAAACTGCTGCCAAATTCCCGGCATGCAAGGCTCTGCCAAAATGTCCACGATTTTGGCGGCCGTGGTCATTTTTGTGGTGTTTTTCGGAGGCACGCTGTTGGTCGTTGGCAAAGCGTTTCACTGGAAGCAAGAATGGAAAGGAGAAAAATTTGGAAAAGTAGGTGAAGAGGAGATGATCATAAGACTTCAAACGCAGGTGAGCGCTCTTCAAAAACAGGTGAGTGATTTGAAAAGAGAAAATTTGGCATCGCCAACGCCAGCGAACCAAAATCAAGTGCCGACCAAAAATCAAACAACTTCCGCCGTTTTTGAAAAAGCGGTGAATGACAAAGATATTGCCGGAATTGAAGCGTTGATGGCCGCGCGGGTCTATTACGTCATTGACCAAAGCGACTGCTGCGGGGACATCACCAAAAAAGAAGCGGCGGCCAATCTCAAAAATTATATCAGCAGCGCGAAGTCGTTCAATTTCGACCAAAACCAGCAAGTCGTGAAACAAATGAAAGTGAACCTCCCCGACACTTTTGCCAAATATACGATCGGCATCGCCGACAATAAAATGGTGCTGTCGTATCATCTCGATAAGCAAGGGAGAGTGGACGACCTCATGCTTTCCGCCTCGCATCTCATGTATGATTTGGAATAGCTTTTGATTTCAAAAAATACGAAAAAGGCAAAAACACCCTGACGGGTGTTTTTGTCTGGAATTCTTTGTCTATATCCCGGAAAAAATGCTTCGTTTCGGGATTTTCTTGTTCCGAGTGCTATTTGACAGAATTTACTTTATGTCGCAAACTATCGATATTATCAAAGATTAGATGAAAAATCCATGGAGCTGGAAGATAAAATAAAAGAAATAATTTTTGGATTATTCGGATCCATCATCGCCAGTTTCGGCGTGTCTTTGGGAGCCTCGTTTTTGACTACCAGTCATACGACCATATTGCTTTCTGGATTGATTGTGGGAATAGCCAGCAGTTTTGCCAATGCTTTTGGCCCGCTAGTATTGAGCTCTCAAATGCACAGCCATCAGACCTACTCCAGGCAGGATTTTCAACAAGCCGTGGGGTCTTTTTTGCTGACTTTTGTTATCATTGGATTGCCTCTCGTTTCCTATGTCCTGATCAGCGATTTGGGGATTGCAAGAATAATTTCGGTAATAACCGGCTTGGTTCTCCTGTTTATCTTCGGAGTTCACCAAGCTCAATTGGAGCGCAGATATCCATTGAGCTATGGTTTTTCAATGGCTTTGATTGGCGCCGTCTTCGCGGGATTTTTTTACTTTCTGGCCGTCTTGTTCAGATAAAGCGGCTATCAGGCAACACGATTTTGGCTGACATGCCTCAACATTGAATGTTTGGGTATTTATTCCCCGAAATGCAAGGTTCTGACAGTCGCGGGATAATATAAAAGATGCATGAAACTCCAATTTGAAATTAGAAAGAATAATAGGATAATATTGCGGCTTGCCGGCAAAGGGGAAAACGCCGGCGTCTTGTTTTGGGAAGATAACAATTCTCTTTCTCGGACTTTGCTTCAAAAAATCGATCAAATATTGAAAAAGAAAAAAATTGCATTTGACAATATTCGAGAATATAAGATAATAAGCGATGTGCCGGAGAATTGGACGAGCGCGAGGATCGCGAAGATTACGCTTGAAAGTCTTGGGATAGCGGCTCTTGCCAAAAAAAACAAGCTGTGCTAGATTATAAATACGATATCTAACTTTGGGGGATTTGGATATATTTTCGAAGAATAATTAAATACTTCTAACTAAAACCACTTAGCCAAAATTCTTTGCCCCCCAGAAATTTCGCGGGGCGAAAAATTGGAGAGTGGCGTGTCTTTTATGTCTTTGGGGCAAAAAACTCTCGGGGTGAAAGAGTCTTTCAGCCCACAGTCCTCTCTTCGCAAGAGGAAGTTTTTCAGACGGCTTCCTATGGTTTCTCTTCCCAATTTGATTGAGGGGCAAGTGGCGTC
>JAQUQQ010000030.1 GCA_028716005.1 Candidatus Moraniibacteriota bacterium
TTGCCGGTCGCGAATGAAAAAGCCATCGAGTTTGTCGCGCGGGCAGGCCTCGCGCTCAATTGTCAGATCGCCAAAATTTCGAAGTTCGACCGAAAAAACTACTTCTATCCCGATCTTCCGAAAGGATACCAAATTTCCCAATACGACCAGCCGCTTTGCGAGAAGGGATATCTCGAGATAAATGGAAAAAAAATTGGCATCACAAGAATTCATCTTGAGGAGGACACGGGGAAACTCATTCATCAAAAAGGGACGGATTTCAGCCTCGTTGATTTCAACCGCTCGGGAGTGCCGCTCATGGAACTTGTGACAGAGCCGGATATAGAATCAGCAGAAGAAGCCAAGAAATTTTGTGAAGAATTGCAGCTCATTTTTCGATATATCGGAATATCAGACGCGGACATGGAGAAAGGGCAGATGCGGTGTGAAGCGAATATTTCAATTTCAAAGAACAAAAGTGAAAAAGGGACGAAAGTCGAAGTGAAAAATCTGAACTCTTTCAAGTCGGTTGAAAAAGCGATTGATTTTGAGATCAAACGGCAAGAAGAGGATTTGGAGGAAGGAAAAAAGGTGGTTCAGGAAACGAGAGGCTGGGACGAAAGCAAAATGATGACCTATTCGCAAAGAGAAAAAGAGTCAGCCCATGACTATCGCTATTTTCCCGAACCGGATTTGCCGCCGCTTGAACTGGGCGCGGGTTTTGTTGAAAAAATAAAAGCGGAGCTTCCGGAACTGCCAGCGCAAAAAATTGAAAGATTCCAGAAGGAATATAAAATTTCCGAGCAAGATGCTTTTGTGCTGATTCGGGACAAACACCTGGCCGGTTTTTTCGAAAATTCGGTGAACGAAGCATGCGAACTCTGCGAGAGTGGTGAAAAGATCGCTAAACTCACAGCCAATTATATAATTTCAGAGATCAAGAAATATCTGGACGAAAAAACAAAGATTGCTGACCTGAAAATAACATCGGAAAATTTCGGGGAACTGATGAGTATAATCGCAGCGGGGAAAATAAACTCCAGCGCGGCGCAGGCAGTTCTCGCGGAAATGGTGAAAACCGGTGCCGATCCGGAGCACATCATCGCCGAAAGGAATTTGGGTCAGATTGAAGACGATTCGGAAATCGAAAAAATCGTGGATAAAGTGATGACCGTCAATCCTGGCCCCGTCGAAGATTTCCGTAAAGGAAAGCAAAATGCCTTGCAATTTTTGCTCGGACAGGTTATGAAAGAGAGTAAAGGGAAAGCGGATCCAGGGAAATCTTTGGATCTCCTAAAAAATAAGTTATCAACTAATTGAGGGGGAAACTCTATGCGAGTTGCAGCGTGCAGTCAGATTGGTTGTGAAAAAGATGGAAGGAAATGTCTTCCACTTTTGTGGGTCTGCCTGAAAATCTTGAAGGCGGGTTATGATATTGATTTCGCAACTGGTCGGCTACGTTGCCTTTGCTGCCGCGGAGTCGATATGCATTATAACTGCTCTTGGGCCATTGCCAAGCTAGGAGGCTGCTATGGCAAATCGAAATAGGCCGAACCAGGAGTGTCGGGAATTGGGTTGCGCAGCCGTCTCCGATCCGACCGGACGCGGTTGCAATGATGAAATTTGTCCCCAAATGCATCCGAAGCCTGAAGAGAATTTGGTCAAGGCCGATGAGGCAGATTCAAGCGTTCCGGCTTCGGTTTCGAAATATAAGCCGGAGGCAAAATGCATGTGCAATTTCATCGGCGGGAAACACCAGGGATGCTGCCCCCTCGGCAGTGGGCGGTCAGGCTAGCAATCCACAAATCAGATGGAGAACGCATGGAAATGACGGAGACGAAAGAGGAAAGGAATCCGCGTTGTGTCGCAGTCAAGTGCTTATTGGATGGTCGAAACTGCGATCTGTCAAAATGTAGCCTCATAAATAGGGAAGCGACCGAGAAGCCTTTGCCAAAGAAAGATGCCATATTACGTGATGAATGTGGCGGTTAACATGGCAAGACTCAAACAACTTTTCATCACTTGCTGGCCGGGGAACTCCCTGGCCAAAAATTTGTCTAAATACTAAAATAAATGTATGAAAACACTCAAAGGCCAATCGATTTTAGAATCCCAACAATTCAATCGCGAGATTCTTGATGATTTGTTTTCAGAAGCGGACAAGATGCAGGGAGTATGCAAGTTTTTGGACGGCGGGCAGGTTTCGGACGAGGCAATGCATGAATGCGGGAGCATAAAGACGGGCATGGCGGAGAAAAAAATTGCGCTCTTGTTTTATGAGCCGAGCACCCGCACCTGGTCGTCATTCTATGTCGCGGCGGAAAATTTGGGCGCGAGAGTGATGGCTATTCCTCCGGCGAGGCAGTTTTCTTCGGTTGTGAAGGGGGAGACGGTGAAGGACACGATCGCCATGTTTTGCGGTTATGGCATTGACGCGATTGTGATGCGATCGGACAAAGAGGGAATGGCAAAAGAGGCGGACGTCGCGGCGCATTCGAACGGCCGGCAGGTTTCAATCATCAACGCGGGCGACGGAGCGGGCCAGCATCCGACGCAGGCGCTTCTTGACCTGTATACAATCAAAAGATTTTTTGAAAATGAACTTGGGAAAAATATCCATAATGAAAAAATAAACATTGCCTTTGTGGGGGATCTTGCGAATGGCCGCACTGTCCGGTCGCTGGCGTATCTTCTCAATAAATATCAGGATCCGGAAAAACTTGAGTTTTTCTTTGTCTCCCCGACGGTTCTCAAAATGAGGGATGATATCAAAGAGTATTTAGAAGGCAAGGGTGTAAAATTTTCAGAATACGAAAAATTGATTGATGTCGCTGAGAAAGTCGATGTCTGTTATATGACGCGCGTGCAAAAGGAGAGACTGGGAGATATAGAAGTGGATTATGAATTCATCCGAAAAAACTGCTCGATTACCAAGGATGTAGTTGAAAAAATGAAAAAAGAAGCGATTGTGATGCATCCATTGCCGCGCGATCCGGCTTTTGGCGAGATTCCGGAGTGGTTTGACAATGACCCGCGGGCGAAATATATCCAGCAGGCGGAGAACGGGCTTTATGTCCGGATGGCGCTTCTCAAAAAAGTGCTTTTGGGGTGATTTATTGGGAAAAATTGGGTATTGACAGCTTTTCTGTCCAGGAGTATTATTGAAAAAATGCCAAGAAAATACGGATACAACGTAATAGCGAATATTTCATGATGGCGAAACCACCCGTAAGGGTGGATTTTTTTTAGCTTTTTAATTTTAGCTAGGGAGGGACGAAGATAATGACTAGCCAGTTGGCGGAAGCGGATGGAAAACAGAAGCCGAAAGAAAGACGGCTTCAGGGTCCGGCCATGAACGCAGTTTGTCGGATAATTGGGTGTGAGTTGTTCCTCCATTGTTTGGGGGAATGCGCCTACCCATTTCAAAAATTTAGGATCGAAAAAGAACTGAAGGACAGCGGGCATATCATTTTTTGCACCTTTGTTCTCTGCGGTGAGTGCGGAACGATTAATGGCCACAGCAACTGCGGCAACAGGTTCGGGACCCCCCGCATCAATTGCCTATAAAGCAAATGTGCATCGTCACAAAAAAAGCCCCGTTTATTTTCGAACGGGGCTCAAAACTTTTTATACAGCGCACTAGCATACTGTGATATTTTATTTCAGAGATAATTTTACTGCCTTTTCAATTTCAGAATGATTTTTCAGCCACTTGATTCTTTTGTCTCTCTTGAACCACGTCATTTGCCGCTTGGCGTAATTTTTTTCGGCTTGAGTGACTTTCTCAATCAATTCTTTTTTAGCTATTTTATTTTGCAAATATAAAGGGATCCAAAAATAGGCGAGACCGAAGGATTGAATTTTTTTCCAGGAAAGGCCTTGCCGGCGCAATTTTTCGACTTCGGCGATCATGCCTTGCTTGAAACGAGACAGTACGCGCTTTTCGATATTCGAGTATAATTGTTCTTTGGAGAGCTTGAGGCCAATCTGCAGTGTCCGGTATTTGGTATCTGGTATTTGGTATTTGGTATTTTGCTTGCCCGCCGAAGCTTTAGCGTAGGCGGGTATCTTTGGGACTTTGCCTATGCTCTTACATATTTCTATCGCTCTGACCAGCCTCACTTTATTGTTTTTATCAATAGTCTTTGCGCGTCGCAAGTCTAACTTTTTCAGCATCGCGAATAATTTTTCCGCTGAACGTTTTTCAAGTTTTTTGCGCAATTGCCAATCGGGCTTCACCTCGGGGAAATTCACGTCATCGACAATGGTTTGAATCCAAAATCCAGTCCCGCCGCAGATGATAGGGAGCTTTCCGCGTTTCAAAATGTCATCGATAATTTTCTCGGCTTGTTTTTTGTATTTGGCGGCGTTAAAGCTAGTTCTTGGGTAAATAATATCAATCATATAATGAGGTATCTTTTCCGATACAAACGTTCCACGTTCCACGTTCCACGTTCCACGAACCTTTCCAGTGCCGACGTCCATTCCGCGATAAATCTGCCGGCTGTCGGCGGAAATAACCTCGCCATTGAATTTTTTGGCCAGTTTAATGGCAATATCGGACTTTCCCGACGAGGTCGGGCCGAGAATGACAATAATTTTGTTTAGAGACTTATATCTCATAAAGTTGATTTTTTTGTGAGCATATGATTTATTGATTATAAGGAGGGTATATCCGTGGCGAAGGACAGCAAAGTGGAATATGTGCCGTGTCCCATAAAGGGGTGCGACGGGAAAATGCCGAAGGGGGAAAAGATGTGCAGCTCCTGCAGTCGCGAGGGAATGCAGCCGATGTCCCCTGTGGCGGAAGAGGCGCGTCAGTGAGTATTTTTATCAGCCGGAGGGCCGGTTCTCTGCGGAGGCGGCCCTCAAAACATTTCTCCTTCCAATCCAAACGCTTTGGCTTTCGTGATTCTGACTTTTTGAAAGATCCCAATGGGGGTTTTTTTGTGGGAATATACCATGACTTTTTTTTGGGTGCGGGTGTGTCCCTGATATTGATAGCCTCTCCCTTTCTCCTTTCCCTTGATACGGGGAGGAGATTGGAGGTGGGGTCTCTCTTTGTCAACCAGAACTTCAACAACTTTTCCGATATATTTTTTGTTGTTTTCGAGCGCGGTTTTTTTCAAAATATTTGTCAGGACTTTTTCGCGTCGAGATTTTTCTTTTTTTGAAACATTATCCTTCAATTTCCAGGCGGCGGTTTCGGGGCGGGGGGAGTATTGGGAAATGTAGGCCATGTCGAATTTCATTTCACGCAAAAGTTTCGCGGTATTTTTGAATTGACTTTTGGTTTCTCCGGGAAAACCAACTATGATGTCGGTGGAAATAGCAGGGGAGAGTTTTTCTAAAAGTTCAACTTTAGGATTTATCCTAAAGTTGAACTTTAAGCGGATTTTTTTGATGAGATCTTGGTAATGTTTAATGGAATATTTTCGGTTCATGCGACGCAGGACGTCATCGTCTCCCGATTGGGCCGGGAGTGAAATATATTCGCAAATTTTTTTTGAATTGGCGATTGTTTCAATGAGTTCATCGGACATGTCTTTGGGGTGAGAGGTGAGGAATGTGAGCCAAAAGTGGCCGGGTATTTTTGCGATGAGTTGCAGGAGTTTGGCAAAATTAATAACTCGCGAATGAAGAACTAATGTTTGCGAATGAGAGCCAATATTCGCTCTGATTCGCTTTTTATTTGTTCTCATTAGCGAGTTATATGAATTCACGTTCTGTCCCAGTAAGATAATTTCTTTATATCCTTTTTTGACTAGAGCTTCTACCTCCTTCAGAATATCCTCGGCCGGACGGGAATATTCGCGGCCGCGGGCATAGGGGACGACGCAATAGGAACAAAAATTGTTGCAACCAGTCATAATAGGGACATATACGGAAATTTTGTTTCTACAGAGTGGTTTAATCTTGAGATAATCTTTCAGAATTGCGTTGCACGAAGAATTTTGAATTTTGAATTTTGAATTTTGAAATATTTTTTGTATTTCTTCCGGAAAATTATATACCTCACAAAACAAATCTACTTTATCTTTAAGTCTGCGTTGCACATCTTTGCGATGGGCGAGGCAGCCAGTAAGGATAATTTTTTTCTGTGGATATTTCTTTCTGATGTTGTGAATTTGTCCATAAACTCTGTCTTCGGCCATTTGGCGGACGCCGCAAGTGACGAATATGACAAAGTCCGCCTCATTGAGGGAGGCGGATTGGTTAAATTTATATTTCGTGAGAATTGTCGCGATTCTTTCGGCGTCGGAATAGTTCATTTGACAGCCGAAGATTTTTATATAGTAAGTCATTGGTTACAATGGTCATGAGCCGTTAGACAAGTTGTGAGTCTTTGGTCATTGGAAAAAAACAATGAGTAATGTAGCTTATGACTTATCAGCAATTTCTTTGTTTAGCTTATCCAAAAATTTTTCCAGCTTCATTTCTCCGAGATCTCCCTTTTCGCGGTCGCGCACAGCCACGGTTTTGGCGGCCGTTTCTTTTTCGCCGACAATCAGCATATAGTTGGTTTTTTCATTTTGCGCGGCGCGAATACGTTTTCCGAGAGATTCTGAAGACTCGCGAATGATGGAGCGAATATTTTTAGCTAATAGGAGCGAATTGATTTCGTTGCCGTATTTTTGGAATTTGTCGCTGACCGGAATGACCTCCACTTGAACAGGGGAGAGCCAGAGAGGAAAAGCGCCGGCGTAATGTTCGGTGAGAATTCCGATAAACCGCTCAAATGAGCCAAAAACGGCGGCGTGGATCATGACCGGAACTTGCTGCTTTCCGTTCGCGTCAATATACTCCAAGCTGAATCTTTGCGGCATTTGGAAGTCAAGCTGAATGGTTGCCAGCTGCCAGCTGCGTCCCAGCGCGTCTTTGATTTCGATGTCGATTTTCGGGCCGTAGAAAGCTCCGTCTTTTTCTTTGATCTCGTATGTCACTTTCTCCTTTTTGAGGGCACTCGCGAGATTTTTTTCCGCTAAATCCCATTCTGATTTTTTCCCCATGAAATCATCCGGGCGGGTGGAAAGAAAAAATTTCGGTTCGATTCCAAAAGCGGGATAATATTCTTTCACCATTTTGAGAAGGCTCGCGATTTCATTTTCAACTTGCTCTGGCAAACAGAAAATGTGCGAATCATCCTGGGTGAGATAGCGCACGCGGAGAAGGCCGTTGAGCTCACCCGATTTTTCATTCCGCATGATGCGGCCAATTTCAGTGAAGCGAATCGGCAGGTCGCGATAAGATTTTGTTTTTTCTTTATACATCAAAATATTGAACGGGCAGTCCATCGGCTTCAAGCAGTAGGTTTCGTTTTCTGATTTTATGGAAAACATGCTGTCGCTGTAGTGGTCCCAGTGACCAGACTCTTTCCAGAGAATATTTTTGGCGATGAGCGGAGTCTGAATTTCCTGAAAACCAAATTTTCTGCGCAAATCTTTTCCATATTTTTCCATTTCGTTCCAGATCACCATTCCTTTGGGGTGCCAGAAGGCGGAGCCGGGGGATTCAGCATGAAAAGAAAACAGCTCCAAATCGCGGCCCAATTTTTTGTGGTCTCTTTTTTCCGCTTCGGCCATCATGGCGAGATATTGCCTGAGTTCCTTGGGACTCAAAAAAGCGACTCCGTAAATTCTTTGAAGCATCTTGTTTTTCTCGTCGCCTTTCCAATAGGCGCCGGAAATTTTGGTGAGTTTGAAGGCCTGGGAATCAATTTCAGATGCAGCTTTTATATGCGGGCCAGAACAGAGATCCACAAAACCTCCTGTTTTGTAGATTGAGATTTGAGACCCGCCTGCTTCGTTTTGCGAAGCAATTCGGGCAGGTTTGAGATTTGAGATTTCTTTTCGGATGTCGTTTACTAGTTCAACTTTATAGGGCTGCTTGGCTTTTTTGAAATCTTTCAGGGCTTCGTCGAATGATATGTTCGCTTTTTCGAACTTTGGGTTTTCTTTGATAATCCGGCGCATTTTTTCTTCAAGAATTTCCAGATCCTCGGGGATGAGGGTGCGGGGGAGGTCGAAATCATAATAGAACCCGTTTTCAACGGCCGGGCCGATTCCAAACTTGGCATCGGGGAACATTTCATAAACAGCCGCAGCGAGGATATGGGACAGCGAATGGCGAAGAATTTCAATTTTTGATGATTTTTCCATTTTTTTATGCCGAAGAATCCTAATTCTTCTGTTATTTAAGTTATACTTTTGGCTTTATTTATACTAGTATCAAATTGGCTTACTTGCAAGGTTTCGTGAGTGAGATACAATAAAGATATGACCGGCTCCCAGCGTATTATAAAAAGAGCAGTGATAATCCTGATTTATTTGATAATCTTCTCCGCGATCGGAACGAGCCTTTTTTATCTTTTCCGCACGGTGCCAACCTGCACCGACGGGAAACTAAACCAGGGTGAGGAAAAAATTGATTGCGGAGGGCCATGCCAAAAATGCGAGGAGATTCCGAAAATTGAAAACGCTCAAGTTTTGGAAAAAAGAATAATTCCAAGCGGCGGAAACAGATATGACGCATTGGTGAAAATAAAAAATCCGAATTCTCTCTTTGGAATTGATAATCTGGGATATACGTTCAATTTTCTGGATGCCAGCGGGAAAGTCATCGGCCAAAAGGAAGGAACAGGCTTTCTTCTTCCGGCAGAGACGAAATATATTTTTGCTTTCAACATGGATCTCGACGGAAAGCCTGCCTCGATTGATTTTCGGATCAAGTCGTATAAATGGCAAAAGTTTTCCGACTATGAAGAGCCAAATATCGTTTCGTATCAAAAAGAATTCAGTTTCATAAGTGGGGGACCTGGCTTTGCCGAGCTGAAGCTGAAAATCCAGAACAAAAGCGGATATGATTTTCGAAAGATAACCACCAAAGCAATTCTTCGGGACC
>JAQUQQ010000031.1:0-4665 GCA_028716005.1 Candidatus Moraniibacteriota bacterium
ATAGAGCGCGAAAACCACGATAATTATCAGAAAAAAGATGAGTATTTTTTTCATAAGAAAACAGCCAATCCTAGCTGTATACTATATACTATTTCAAGAAAAAGTCTATCTCACACCTGCCTCTGCCTGTATTGAATCGCTTCGGCGAGGTGCGGAACTTCAATATTTTCGGAATCAGCGAGGTCGGCGATGGTGCGGGCGATTTTGATGATCCGGTGAAATGCGCGGGCCGAGAGATGGAGTGAATCAACGGCTTGGCGAAGAAGCGCCATCTCTTTTTCTCCAAGCGGACAGAATTTTTTGATGTGCTGATTTTGCATTTCGGAATTGGTGATGATACCGTCAACATTTTTGAATCTTTTCTGCTGCCTTTCGCGGGCTTTGGTCACGCGCTCGCGCACAGTTGCGCTTTCTTCCCCGACTTTCGTCTCGGCCAGTTTTTCAAATTTCATCCGGGGGACCTCGGCATGGATGTCAATCCGGTCAAGAATAGGACCGGAAATTTTGCGCTGATATTTCACGATTCCGGCCGGCGTGCAGGAGCAAAGTTTTTCCGGATCGGTCGCGTTTCCGCAGGGGCAGGGATTCATGGCGGCAATGAGAGTGAAGCGAGCCGGAAAAGAAAGAGTGGCCTGGGCGCGGGAAACCGAAATCATTCCATCTTCGAGGGGTTGCCGCAAATTTTCAAGGACGGCCCGGGAAAATTCAGGAAATTCGTCGAGAAACAAAACTCCCCGGTGAGAAAGACTGATTTCTCCCGGGCGGGGAAAAGTTCCTCCGCCAACGAGCGAAACGGCTGACGCGCTGTGGTGCGGCGCGCGATAGGGCCGTTCGGAAATAAGCGACACTCCCCGGGTGAGTTTTCCGGCAATGGAAAATATTTTGGTGATTTCGAGAGCCTCGGGAAACGTGAGCGGCGGCATGATGGAGGGAAAAGTCCGGGCAAGCAAGGTTTTTCCCGAACCCGGCGGTCCGGAAAGAAGAACGTTGTGTCCGCCGGCCGCGGCGACTTCAAGGGCGCGTTTCGCGTATTCTTGGCCTTTGATATAGGCCATATCGGCGACATATTTTTGGGGCTCAAAAATTTGAGCCATGTTCTGAGGCGGCTCCGGCTTGATTTTCTTCTCTCCGGTGAGATGCGAAATAAGCTCTTTCAAATTGCCAGCCGGGATCACAGTGAGTCCCTCGACAATGGCCGCTTCTTTCGCGTTTTTTTCCGGAACGATGATTTCGGAAACATTCTTTTCCTTGGCCATGATGGCAATCGGAAGCACCCCGTTCACGGGGCGAATGCCGCCGTTCAAAGAAAGTTCGCCGACGAAAAGCCGGTTTCCAATCTCGGCCCGCAGCTGTTTGGTGGCGAGAAGAAATCCAAGAGCGATGGGGAGGTCATAAAGCGGGCCTTCTTTTTTTATGTCGGCGGGGGCAAGGTTCACCGTGATGTGCCCGCAGCGGTGCGGCGGGCGAAAGCCGGAATTTTTGACGGCCGAATCAACCCGGTCGCGTGATTCTTTCACCGCCGCGTCGGGCAGGCCGACAATCGAAAACATATGCGCTCCCGAGTGGGTGTCGGCTTCAACCTCGACGAGATGGCTCGCGAGGCCGAGAGTAGCGGCGGAGAGGACTTTCGAAGACAAAATTTTGTATTTAGTATTTAGTATCTGGTATTTTGTATTTTACATAAATCACGATAAGAAGCATTATTCCAATTGTAATATATATATCGGCAAGATTGAACACGGGCCAAATTTTAAGATCGATAAAATCAATCACACAGCCGCGCGCGAGGCGGTCGATTATATTCGAGACGGCTCCGGATAAAATGAAAACTAGAGCTAGTTTTTCGGCGGGCCTCCTGCTTTTTAGAAAAGAATAAATCAGAATAACAAAAATAATCATCCAGAAAAAATAAAAAACGCCCGGGGCGATTGGAACGCTCCAGGCGATGTTTTTGTTGCAAACTGAATTTTCTGAAAATAATACTTTGCTGAACTGATCCGATGCTATAAGCAGGGCAAAAAGAAAAAAAAGCTGAATACTATTTTTCATTTTATTTTTTTACTTCTGACAGTCGAGGCATGTATCTGCTTGCGGATAAGCCCGCAATCTCTCGAGGGGAATTTCTTTTTGGCAGTTCGAACATATTCCGTAGGTTCCTTTTTCCATCCGGGAAAGAGCCTCGTCTATTTTTTCAAGTTCCAACTTCATCGATTCGTCGATGGCCAAATTGCTTTCATACATTTCCATCTCATCAGCATTTTCCTCTTGGTCTCTTTCGATCTCGGGAAAGGCGGTCTCGTATTCTCGGTCAGTCCCCTTTTTGCTGATTTCGGTTTTCGAAATATTTTCCTCAATTCGCTTTTTTTCTTCGAGAAGTTTTTGTTTGAGTTCCTCCCGCGTCTTTGAATCGATCATATTTTTCAAATTAGGGTTAAGCGCAATTCAATTATAGCATCAATAATAAATATATTTCAAATGCCGCAGACTTGCCTTTCTCGAGTCCATATCCATTTCAATCGCAATGGCGTCAAGGCGGTGCGGAGTATCTTCCAAATTATTCTGGCGCAAATATCGTCCGATAATGCGCATGAGCTTTTTGTATTTGGCGCGGGTGACGGCGAGTTCTGGGTTTTCCGATCCCCAGCTGCCTTTTCTTCTGGTTTTCACTTCGACAAAAGCGATCTCTCCCGATTCCTTTTCGCGGGCAATGATGTCAACCTCACCGACCCGATAACCGAGATCGTTTTGGAAGTTTGTTTCCAAAATTTCGTAACCGCTTCTCTCGAGATAATCGGCGGCAATTTTTTCGCCAGCCATTCCGATTTCCTTGTTTTCAAGATTCATACTTCAAGTATAACTTTTTTTGAGCAACAAAAAAACCGCCTATCAAAAGCCGATCTCTTCGCAAACCCGTATTTTCTAAATTGGTCAATCCGGCGGGCTCAAGCGCCCGCAAAAAATTATTTCAAGGCGGAGCCCGCCGGCGTTAGACATGTAACAACATGCCACGAGTATTGCTAGCCCGGGTGAAAGGCGTTACAATTACATCTTCAGCATGTAGTTTGACTACATGTCGTCTGTTATCACTAACCTCCCCACGGTTTTTAGAAAAGAACCTTATTTTTTTATTTATTTTATTCAACCCCGCACCAGTTCGCCATAATTTTTTGTTTACGAAGAAATGGCGCGGGGCTAGAATTTTTATTTTTGTTTTTTACCCCTTCCGCGTTGGGAAGAAGAAATGGGGAAGCCAATGAGTTCCAATCGCAAATAGGGGGAAATTGCGATTGGAACTCAAGGGCCTCGTTTTCGTTGTATTTTCAAGCTACATATACAGTATAGCAGATTTTTCGGAAAAGGTCAACAGGCACTCGCGAATGAAGAGCGAATTTCATGCGAATAGGAACGAATAAAAAGAAACACAATAGGAAGTTCGCTCCAATTCGCGATTAATTCGTTCCTATTAGCGAGTTTTTATTTCTCCGACATATAATCCAGGATTGCCCGGAGGGAATCCTTGGAAGTGGAGAAAATAAAGTAGCTATTCTCATCGCTGGAGAGAACCGTATAGTCCAGAGAAGCGTTTGGAGAGTTCGGGAAATTCAAATATCGGATATCGGCATTCTTGTATTTGCTGGAATTGAAAGTTGTTTGTGGATCAGCTGGCAGTTTGTCGAGGTAAAAAGATTTCAAGTCTGAGTATAAATCTTTCTCCTCGCTCTTCAGAGATTCGGCCAAACTTCCCGATTGTGCCAGCTTGAAGGCGGCACCCAGGCGTGGCTCGTTGTTCTCATTCGAAACAAACAGGCTATAATCACTCGTCAATTTTTCGGAAACGCTTGCCGGAAAGCTGAAATCAAAAATTCCTGAAAAAGTCTGGGGAGTGATTGCCTGATTATCTTTCGAAACCAATTTTACTTCCGCTGCTTTTCCTTGGGGAGTTGATCCGGAGAGGCTCTTCGCGTATCTTTCAACAGCCAATTTATTGGCAATTTTATCGGCTTCCAAGTCGAGGGTCCATTGTTTCAAACTAGAATTTTGGTCCGTTCCGGTTTCTGAAGCAGCCGGAGCGGCAGTTGTCGGAGCTGTTGGCGTGGTTGGCGCGCTGACTTTTTTAGGAGATCTCATAAAAAACCACCAATAGGAAGCGCCGCCTCCCAAAATAGCGAGAACAAACAAAGAAGAAAGAATTATAACAAGTTTATTCGAAGATTTGCCCGGTGCTTTTTCAGATTCTTTTTTTGGAATGGCCGCTTTTTCATCGAAAGGAGATTGGGTTTGGAAAAAAGTCTCGGAACCAAACGGATTGGGCATGTCGCTCTTTTGCCCGCCAGTCGTTGTCTCGGCCGGTTTTTCTTTCTGCGCGGGGACGGAATCGGAAAGAGGAATTTTTCTCTCGGGCGCAAATGGTCGAGCGGCTGCTCTTGGCTGATTTGGCAATTGGCTGGCCGGCGGAGTTTCAGCATTCAGCTGTGGCGGAAGCGGCGCCATAGGCGGTTGGGGGAGAGATTCTGGCGGCTCTTCTTTTTTTCCTGACTTCAGATTGGCAAGATCATCTTTGAGAGTGCGGACGCGGCCATAGTTGTTTGGAAGAGCCGTGTTGGGATTGAAATTGGTTGGATTGGGCTCGGTTGGCGAGTGTTTTATTTGAAACATGATTTCTCT
>JAQUQQ010000031.1:4765-8791 GCA_028716005.1 Candidatus Moraniibacteriota bacterium
TCAGATTGGCAAGATCATCTTTGAGAGTGCGGACGCGGCCATAGTTGTTTGGAAGAGCCGTGTTGGGATTGAAATTGGTTGGATTGGGCTCGGTTGGCGAGTGTTTTATTTGAAACATGATTTCTCTGCGAACTGCGAATACGCTTCGCTTTACGAATATACGAATAGAATTTATACGACATAGATTATTTGCGTGTGCAACAATACAAACGCGAATTTTCGTATATTCGTAATTAATTCGTATTTCGTAGAGCCTGCGTCGTTCGCAGTATGTTTTTTGTTAATTTTTGTATTCGAGATTCTTGTTCCTATTTTACACTATTTCCCAATCCCCGCATAGTGAGGTTGATTCTTCCAAGGTTGTCAATTTCTTTCACCTTGACCGCGACCATCTGTCCGACCTTCAGCGCGTCTTCGACCCGTTCGGTTCTTTTTTCCGATATTTCTGAAATATGAACCAAGCCTTCCTGCCCCGGAAGAATTTCGACAAAGGCGCCGAAGTTCATGAGGCGGGTGACGCGTCCCTGGAAAACTTCTCCGGGAACGACTTCATGAGTGAGATTTTTGACCCATTCAAGAGCTTTTGCTCCAGCCTCCGGACTTTCAGCCGTGATGAAAACCAATCCGTCGTCTTCAATGTCAATTTCCACGCCGGTTTCGTCGATGATCTGGTTGATGACTTTCCCGCCGGGACCAATGACGTCTCTGATTTTTTCTGGGTTGATCTTCAAAGTGATGATGCGCGGAGCGTAGGCGGAAAGATCAGCTCGGGGAGCGCCCAGAGTCTGGCTCATTATGTCTATGATTTCAATCCGATTTTTTCTTGATTGCTCGAGTGTATCGCGGATCATATCGGCTGTGAGACCGTCAGTCTTTACGTCGAGTTGAATGGCAGTGATTCCTTTTTTTGAACCGGCAATTTTGAAATCCATTCCACCGAAATGGTCTTCCGGGCCTTGGATGTCAGTGAGAAGTTTGTATTTTCCGTCCGTGCCGATGACAATTCCAACCGAAACGCCGCCGATCACCGCGGTTGTCGGAACGCCGGCGTCGAGAAGAGCGAGATTTGACCCGCAAGTCGAGGCCATGGAAGATGATCCGTTTGAAGACAGAATTTCACTCACGAGGCGAATGGTATAGGGAAAAGATTCTTTGTCCGGGATGACCGGGAAAAGTGCTTTTTCCGCGAGAGCTCCGTGTCCGATTTCGCGCCGGCCTGGCCCGCGCATAGGTTTCACTTCGCCGACGGAAAAGGGAGGAAAATTATAATGGTGCATAAAACGCTTTTTTTCGTCGAGCTCCATTGTGTCGATGATTTGTTCCATGCCCGGAGCGCCGAGAGTGACGGTCGTGAGGGCCTGGGTTTCTCCCCGGGTGAAAAGAGCGCTGCCGTGGGTGCGGGGCAAAATTCCGACTTGGCAGGAAATAGGGCGCACTTCATTGAGCTTCCGGCCGTCCGGTCGCTCGTTTTTTTCAAGAATTGCTTTTTCAAACAGCTTTTGCATCTCGAAGTCAACCGCGACAAGCGCCAGTTCCTTCTTTTGAGCTGAATCTTCCGGGTATTTTTCCTTCACATAATCCCCGACTTCGGAAAAAAGTTCGTTCTGAAGCTTTGTTTGGACGGCATGGTCTTTTTGAAAAAGGGCCGGCCTTATTTTTTCAGAGAATTTGTCCACGATTTCGCGGGCAAGATTATCATCCGGCAAAAACAAAAGAGCTTCAGCCTTTGGTTTCCCGATTTCTTTTTGGATATTTTTTATGAAGCTGACAATTTGATCGATAATTTTTTGTCCCTCTGCCAAAGCCTCAAAAATTTTTGCTTCCTCGACCTCTTTCGCGCCCGTCTCGATCATATTTATCTTTCCTTCAATCCCGCAAGCGAAAATATCAAAAAGGCTTTTTTCTTTTTCCCCGTTCTTCGGGTTGATGACGGGCTGGCCGTCTTTTTCGCCAATTCGCACCGCGGCAATCGGACCGTTCCAGGGAATATCGGAAATGGTGAGAGCTGTTGAAGCGGCGATGGCGCCAACGAGCGCCGGATCATTTTCCTGGTCAATGGAAAGAACGGTGACAATAACTTGCACCTCATTTCGCATCTGCTGATTGAAAAGAGGCCGGAGTGTCCGGTCGATGAGGCGGCCGTTCAAGACCGCTTCGTCAGTCGGGCGGCCTTCGCGCTTGATAAAACGGCTGCCTTTGATTTTTCCCGAAGCATAGAATTTTTCTTCATAATCAACCATCAGCGGAAAATAGTTCACGCCTTCTCTCGCCGATGGGCTCATGACGGCAGTAGCAAGCACCATCGTGTCGCCGTAACGGACGGTGACAGATCCGTTCGCCTGCTCGGCGAAAAGACCGGATTCAACGATGAGTTTTCGTCCGGCAACTTCTGTCTCGAATTTTTTCACTTTCTCCATTTTGAAGATGTTTCCTTCACAGCGCTAATAGACGAATAACACACAGCTATCACCAAAATTTGGGAACAATTGTGTGCGATTGGCTGTTAGAGCTGATAGGATTATATTAATTACTAATTTACAATTTCTAATTTCTAACAAAAATCCCAATGGCTAATGTCGAAATTTTGGAATCGGGCATTTCAGCATTCGAAATTCTTTTGGAAATTAGGTATTAGGAATTGGAATTATATAAGGAACTTTCTCTTGTTCTCGCTCAAGTTGATGAAATCATCGGCGGCCTCGATCAATTTTCCGGAAGCCGATTCCTGAAAAGCGATCACTTCCACTCGGCAACCCATCGTATTTTGGAGATACTGGACAAGCGGGATATAGTCTCCATCACCTGTCACCAAAACGACAACATCGAGATGTCCGGCAAGTTTGATCGCGTCAACCGTGATGCCCACGTCCCAATCCCCTTTTTTGGCGCCTCCCGGGAAGATCTGGAGATCCTTGGTACGGACTTCATAGCCCGATTTTTGGAGGGCGTCAAAGAAATTCTTTTCAAGTCCTTCGATCGTTTTGATGCCATAGGCAATAGCGCGGACAAGTTTTCTCCCGGAAGCGGCAGTTTTCAGAATTTCTTTGAAATCAACCTTTTTTTTGTAGAGAACCTTGGCGGAATAATACATATTTTGGATATCCACCAAAATTCCGACCCGTTGTTCTGGAAATTTTCCTGTGGGCATAAAATTATTCTTTTAATCCTAAAGCGGCTACAATTTTTTTGAATCTCTTTGGATCTTTTCCTTTGAGATAAGCCAAAAGCTTTTTCCGCTTGGAAACCATTTTGAGGAGCCCCCGGCGAGAGTGGTTGTCCTTCTTGTTTTTTTTGAGGTGAGACGTCAAGCTCTTGATTTTCTCCGTGAAAAGAGAAATCTGGACTTCCGGAGAGCCGGTGTCTTTTTCATGCGTTTTTGAGGTCGCGATAACTTTCGTCTTTTTCTGCTTGGTCAAAGCCATAAGTTTTCCAATTTATATTATTATTTCGAATAAAAATGCCTAAGTTAATAATACCACCAAAGGCTTCATCTGGCAACTTTTTCAGTTGATATTTATTAATTTCGGCAGATGTTCTATTATACACGAGGTATGGAAATAATCAAGGGGTTAAATGAACAACAACGAGAAGCGGTTCTTTCGACGGAAGGGCCGGTTTTAGTGATTGCCGGGGCCGGGTCGGGGAAAACGCGCCTTTTGGTCCACCGGATTGCCTATTTGATCAAGGAGAAGAGGGTCAGCCCGCGTCAGATACTCGCCGTGACTTTCACCAACAAAGCGGCCGAAGAAATGAAAGAACGGATAAAAAGGCTGCTGGGCGGCGATTTCCGTTTTCAGCCCTGGATG
This sequence comes from Candidatus Moraniibacteriota bacterium, assembly GCA_028716005.1. Lineage (GTDB taxonomy): Bacteria > Patescibacteriota > Minisyncoccia > Moranbacterales > UBA11712 > UBA11712. Next base: position 8,572 of record JAQUQQ010000031.1, read on the forward strand.
GGGACCTTTCACCATATTTGCGTGCGGATTTTGAGGTCAGAAATCGACAAAATCGGATACAAGAAAAATTTTGTGATTTATGACGATTCGGATCAAAGGGCTCTCGTGAAGAAAATAATGAAAGAACAAGAGATCAGCGTTGAACAGTTCAATCCCCGGGCGATGCTGGCGGTGATTTCAAAAGCCAAGGGGGAGCTCATGAGAGTCGAGGACTATATTT
>JAQUQQ010000032.1 GCA_028716005.1 Candidatus Moraniibacteriota bacterium
TCATTGGTCTTAGTGAGAAAGGAGTTTGCCGATCCTTCGAGCAAACTACTGAAAAATTGGCTAACGATGGCCGGGCGAAATACTAGGGGGACTGTCATGAGAAAACAAGGAAGGGAAATGTCGCAAAATACGCTTTCCGTAAACTGCCTTTTTTCGAAATGCTATCTCTTCAGCTGGGCAGTCGGATGCACGGCGGGGCAAACGACCTACTGCAGTCTGGCGAATTTCATAAAGGAGTATATCCTTCATCCGAAAAACTGCGCCGGGTCTGCCTGCCAAAGTCTCAACATAGAAAAAGGCTGTCTGGCTCATCAAACCACCCACTGCTCCCGGGCGCAGCAGCTCTTGGGCGCATGAGATTCCCAGGGGAAAAGCTATGCGAGAAACAAGGCGGGGACCTGTCCTCGCCTTTTAAAATACGTAAAAAAGCCCTATTCTCCTATAGAAAACTTGAGAAGCTGGTTGTTTTTGAGAAGATACACGATTTTGTTTTTCTCATCCACCGAAAAATCCTTGATGGAAGAAAAATCGACGTTCCAATATTGGTTCAAAATTTTTCCATCTTTTCCAAATTTCACGATCCGGCGGTTTTTGTTGTCGAGGGCGTAAACGCCTTCCATATCCGTCTCGGAAAATATTTTGTCGATGGCCAGCGGAACGTTTGTTTTTTCGAAACTTATGCTTTCGTCAACTTTTCCCTGCAAATAGGCGGTGATTTTGTCGCTTTCGGCAAGATAGAGGTCGCCGTTTATGGCTATGCCCTTCGCGTTTTTGAGATCCGTGGCCGTTCGGAGCCAATTTTGCATTTCACCGAACCCGCCTTCAGCGCGGGGATAGCGATAAATCTGGCTTCCGCCGATATCAAGGACATAAAGATAAGTGAGATAGCTCTTGATGTCCCGCCCTCGGAGATTCGCGGGGAGCGAAATTGAGTTTTCCTGAAAATTATTATTAACGGGCGTAAAGGCTATAACTTTTCTGTCTTCCGTGAGAAAGAAAAGGGACTTGAGATTGGGCATTGCGGTCATCAGCCCGAAATTTCCTGAAGAAATGTCACTCTTTGTTTCTTCCGCGTTTTTTGAATCAATATTTATTTTGGCCACCGTTCTGTCTTTTCCGGAAATTGCATAAAGCGTATTATCGAGAGAAACTAAGCTGGTTTCTTCCTGCGGGAGGGTTGCGGCTTCCTCGACAACCTCGATATTTTTGACGTTGATGTCGTCCAGATTTTGGGGATCAGGCGCTGGCTCCGTCGTCTGGACAGCAGTTTCCTGAGCCAGTCGTTTCTGTTCGTTTTTGTTCTTCACAAAAATAACGGCTACGTAGGAGGCAATTGCCAGGATGACTATTCCTCCCGCTATTTTTGCCAGCGTTTCTTTGTTTTTCCAATTAATTTTTTTCAGTTTTGAGAGAAGAAAGGAAAAAACAGGCTTTATTTTTGAAAAAGAATATCTTGCCCAAGATGAAATTTTGGCAAAAAAATGGCCAAACTTTATTTTTTTCACGGAGCGCGATATCCAAGAGAAAGCGTTTGTTGCTTTTCCGAGAAGACCGGAAAAGATATTTTTCCGGGAAGATTCGCGTGGAACTGGAGCTTCATCGCGAAGAATATGCTCCAAATCCCGGCTGGGCATTTCTTTTTCAATGATATCCCGCGCGCCAACGAAAGAGTCAATTTTTTTCACCGTTTCTTTTCCAATGACGGGAGCCTCAACAACCACGGGTTTCATTTCAATCGATTCGGCGAGGTCAACGATGATTGTTCCAGCCAGTTCGCTGTTGGCCCGGAGGGAGATTTCCAAAAATCCGGGAAATTCCTCGCGTGAAAAATGCGAAGCATTTTGGCGAAGCTCTTCCCGGGAAAATATGTCCGTGAGCTCATGGGTCGTGAAAATGAGCTTGTCGCCGATTTCAAGCTTGCCGCTTGAAGTATTGGAAAAAGTCTTGAGCGGATGCGATTCGGCGTCTTTTTCTTCTTCGAGTTCGGCGCTTATTTCGGCAATTTCACCCCCGCGAATGAGAAAAATTGACGCGTTCCCGAGGCAGGAAAAGTGAAGATTGTTTCTTTCGATAGCACCGGCGGCAAAATTGATCTTTCCAGCCCAGCCTGTGGCGCCGTGGCGGACCAGTTCCGCCAGCGCCAGATTGGCTTTTCGGAGGCTGGCTTCGAAGCTTTCTTCCGCGCTGCGGTGGGGTTTGCCAAAGTATTCTTTTTTTATGACCGACGTGAGGAGATTGACGACATATGAGGAATCTTCCGAATGGTCGTCAACCTTGATGATTCCGAAAATAGTACCGAATTTTTGCTGTTCGAAATTTTCGGGAGAAAAAGAAAAAGCGGTCGCGAAAGGCGCGAGTTCGCTCTTGGAACAAATCAAAATATCGTGAATTGCCGCTTGGTATTCCTGCTCCCTTCTTTTCTTGAGAGAAGTGGTCATTTTCGTGTTTTTCACCCTTTTCAAAATTTGAGCCTATTATAGGAGAAAAACGGAAAAATATCAACTTTTTCGTGAAACGTATAACGTAGAACGTAGAACGAAGAACGTGGGACGTGCGACGCAATCCAGAAAACAGAATTCATCCAAACTGCGGTATGTGTTCGGCGTTATGAGTTATGCGAAAAGATTGGACTTTTTCTCCTTTTGGATTTATACTATCCTCAGCTATTTTTTCACCTAAGAATTAATTTTTCCAATATGTCCGAGATATTTTCACAGCTTTTTGATTCCCGCGCCCGGTCGAGACTGGTGAAATATTTCATGCTCAACGACAAGGAAAGTTTTTCTCTCAAAGAAATCGCCAGAAAAAGCCAGCTCTCTTCCCATCAGGCCAATCTGGAACTCTCTCGTCTCGAAAGAATGAAAATGATAGTTTCGCGGTCAAAAAAGGGACACAAGCTTTTTGAGACAAATCGCGATTTCATTTTCTATCCGGAGCTCCGAAATCTTGTCATCAAATCAAACACGCTTCCCGAATGCCGGAGCCTTCACCGGATCAAAGGTCTCGGGAAAATAAAATTGGCCATTATGTCGGGAGTGTTTCTCAATTATCCGAAAGGCCGGGCCGACCTTTTGATTGTCGGAGACGAATTGAGCCGGGCCAAACTGAAGCACTTGCTCGAAAGTCTGGAAGCGGAAGTCGGGAAGGAGATCAATTATTCGATCATGGGTTCGGACGAATTCAAATACCGCACGGACATGCTCGATAAGTTCGTCATGGAGTTTCTGGAAGGCCCCTATGAAGAAATTATCTGCAAAATTCCAAATTTGAAAGAAATCGCGAACCGGAGGAAATAAACCAAAATAATAAATTCATCCCATGTCCTTGAATATCATTGTTTTTGCTTTGGTTTTCATCATCCTGGCTCTGGCTGGGTTTGTTTTATCTCTGACGCGGCGGCTCAACGAAAAGAAAGATTCTGAAATAACGAGCAATATAAGCAATCAAATCAAGATTCTCCAGGAAAGCTTTTCGCAGAATCTGGGCACAATCCAAAAAAGCGTCGACCAGCGGCTGGGAGAAAACACGAACCGGCTTGATAACGCCAGCCGGTCATACGGCGAAGTGCAAAAACAACTGATCCAGGTCCATGAAAGTGTAAGGCAGATGCACGAAGTCGGAAAAAATATTTCCAGCCTCCAGGATATTCTGCGGGCTCCGAAACTGCGCGGGGTAATGGGAGAATTCTTGCTCGAAAACCTTTTGGCGCAGATATTCAGCGGAGACCATTATGAAATCCAGCACACATTCAAGAGCGGTGAAAAAGTGGACGCAATCGTAAAATTGAAAGATTATCTGGTGCCGATTGATTCCAAATTTCCGCTTGAGAATTTCCAAAAAGCGTCTGACGCGGACGAGGGCGAACGCGAACAGTATTCCCGGGTATTCTATTCCGATGTGAAGAAGCACGTGGACTCAATCGCCAAAAAATATATTTTGCCGGACGAAGGGACAGTTGATTTTGCTCTCATGTATATTCCGGCGGAAAATGTATACCATGAAATCGTCAGCCACAATTTCGGTGAAATAAAATTGTTTGATTACTCAACCGGAAAAAGAGTGATCCCTGTTTCGCCAAATACTCTTTATGCCTATCTTTCAACCATAGTGATGGGGCTCAAGGGGATGAAGATAGAAGAAAATGCCAAGGCTATTTTGGAAAATCTCAAGAGGCTTGAAATTGAATTCGAGAAAGTCAGGAGCGATTTTGTTCTCTTGGGGACGCATCTCAACAACGCATCCAAGAAATATGGCGATACTGAAAAAAGGCTGGACAGATTTGAAAATCGCCTCGAAAAATCAAAGACGAAAGAATTTGAAGATGCTGACAATGTCCCGTTGCTGGCTAAAGACAAATCAAATGAGGCAAAAAATTAAGGAAAAATTCAAGAGATTTTTTTGGCACGGGTATTGGACCGATCCGGTGATATTTTTCACATTGGTTATCGGGGTGCTCTTGAATCTTGGAATGTGGATAGCGGTTTGGCGTATAGTGGAACCGGCCAGCCGGCCGATCATTCTCCACTACAATGTCTATTTCGGAGTTGACGCGATCGGGGACTGGAAAAATGTTTTTCTCATGCCGGCGCTGGCGCTCGTGATTCTTTTGATAAACGCCGTCCTTTCGCGCTTTTTCTATTATAAGGAACGGCTGGCTTCGTATCTTTTCGCGGGAATGGCGCTTCTCGTCCAGCTGCTTATGGCAGTGGGGCTGGGAAGTGTAATACTTATTAATTTTTAGCTAAAAATTAAAAGTGCAAATAAATTAAAACCGCGAGCGGAGCGAGCACAAAAACTTTTCACTTTTAACTTTTCACTTTTAACTTTAGATGTTTTCCTATCCCGATCCTCGCACAACCGACCCCCGAGGCCATCGGCTCCAAAGAATATTCGAGATCATTCCCGGGTCGCTGGCCTGGTTCACGCTTCTCGGAATGTTTTTCTTCTCTTTCTGGCTTCCCGTTTGGGTGGCAGTTTTTATAATCGCTTTTGACATATATTGGCTTTATCGCACACTTTATATCTCCACTTATTCGATTGTCGCTTTCCGCAAAATGCAGTGCCACAAAGAAATTGACTGGATGCGGGCTTGCCGGAAGATGTCTGATCCGGAAAATTTTTTCAAGGAGACAGAGGAGGATATCCGCCAGTCCAAAAGAAATTTTTCCAAAAAACGCTGGAAATTTTTTTCAACGGAAAAAAAATCAGCCAAAAAGAAATTGTGCGCCGCGCGCGATCTCAAGAAAGAAATTCGGGAGATTCTCAAACGGGACAGGTCAAAATTTTTGGGCTGGGAGGATATCTACCACGTCGTGATGCTTCCCACGGCCAACGAAGGGCCGGAAATCATCGAACCAGCCATCCAGTCCGTGGCCGACTCCGATTATCCAAATGAAAAATTCATCATCCTTCTCGCGACGGAAGAGCGCGAAGACGAAAAGAAAAGGGAGCACAAGATAAACTATCTCAAAAACAAATTCGGAAAAACCTTTTTTGATTTTCTGGTGACGGTCCACAAAGTGGCTCCCGGGGAAATGAAGGCCAAAGCTTCGAACACGACCTTTGCCGGAAAAGTTCTCAAAAAATATCTGGAAGAAAAAAATATTCCGCTCGAGCGCGTCATCCTTTCCAATTTCGACTGCGACACTTGCGTCCATCCTCAATATTTTGCGGCTCTAACTTTGAAATATACCACCGAACCGCGGCGGCTCAATTTCGCCTATCAGCCGATTCCGATGTATCACAACAATATCTGGGACACGAACGCGTTTGTGCGCATCATTGTCACCGGTTCAAGTTTTTGGCACATGGTGGAGGCGATGCGGCCGGAGCATATGGTGACATTTTCCTCGCATTCGGAAGCTTTCAAAACAATTGTGGACGTTGATTATTGGCCGGTGAACGTGATTTCCGAGGACAGCGTCATTTTTTGGAAGTGCTACACCTTTTTTGACGGCGACTATGAGGTGAAACCGATTTATCTTCCGGTTTCGCTGGACGCGGTTTTGGCGAACACCTATTGGAAAACTATCGTCAATCAATATAGGCAAAAGCGGCGCTGGGCCTATGGCATTGAAAATTTCCCGCTGCTCGCGCGCGCTTTTTGGGGGAACAAAAAAATCCGGCCGATGAAAAAAGCGAGACATCTTTTCACGATGCTCGAAGGCCACTGGTCCTGGGCAACCAATTCTTTCATCATCGCGCTTCTCGGATGGCTGCCGGTCATCATCGGCGGGCCGGAATTCAACCGGTCAGTTCTCGCCCACAATTTGCCGTATATGACTCGATACCTCATGAACGCGGCGCTGGTCGGTCTCATTGTCTCGATGTTTTTGAGCCTGATTCTTCTTCCCCCGCGGCCGAAAAAGTATTCTCGAAAAAAGTATATTTATATGTTTCTTCAGTGGTTTTTGGTTCCGATCGCCGCGCCCTTTCTCGGGGCCGCTCCGGCCGTTGACTCCCAAACCCGCATTCTCCTGGGAAAATATTTCGGCGAATTCTGGGTGACGGAAAAAATGAGAAAAGAATAATCTATTCGAGGTCTCACCTCGAATAGAGGCTTGTATAAAACAAAAATGAGCTATACAAAACCCGAAAGCTTTATTACTGGCGAATATTATCATATTTATAACCGTGGAGTTGAGAAACGAAAAATCTTTGATAATGAATCTGATTACAAAAGATTTAGAAGTTCATTGAGAGATTTCAACTCAACTGATCCAGCTTGGAAAATTGAATGGGCTAAAGAGAAAGGAGAAATTACGGAAGGGGAAGCGCTGGTCGAGGTGATTGCCTATTGTTTTAATTCGAATCATTATCATTTACTACTTAAGCAAGTTAGGAATGACGGCGTATCGGATTTTATGAGAAAAATCGGAACGGGCCATACAATGTATTTTAATAAAAAATATGATCGTTCAGGAGTTTTATTTCAGGGAAAATTTAAGTCAGTCCATGTGAAAAATAATAACCATTTACTATATTTGTCTGCTTATGTAAATTGCAACAGTGAAATTCACAAAATCGCAAAAGCAGAAGAATATAAATGGTGCAGTTTCGGAGAATATTTGTCGCTAGATAAAATTTTGTGTAATAAGGAAATTATATTAAGCCAATTCAGAGATACTGAAGAATATAAAAATTTTTGTAAGGAAAACGCGCTTGAAATTATGGAGCGGAGAGAATTTGAAAAATCGTCTTTAGAATAAATCTATTCGAGGTGAGACCTCGAATACCATACCATGATTAAATATATAATTTTTGACTGGGGCGGGGTATTTACTCACGGGCATCTATTGAAAGATTTTGCAAATAACCTTTCGGAAAAGTGTGAGCGTGATAAAGTTGAAATAGAGAAGATTTTCAGAGAAGCGGAATTTCCATATGAAACAGGACAGATTATTCCTGAATTTTTTTGGGATGAATTCAGAAAAAAGCTGGAGATACATCTTACGAAAGAAGAAATTCAGAGTATTTTCCTGAATTCGTATGTCATAAACGACCGGATGCTTGAGCTCGCTAAAAAAATGAAGAAAAAATATAAACTGATCCTGCTCACGAATAATTACGAAGATTTGTTTGATTTTATTAAAGAAAATTACAAATTAGAACAATATTTTGATCATATGTTTAGCTCCTCAAAAATCAAAGATAAAAAACCAAACAAAGAAACCTTCAAATTCGTTATTGACAAGCTGAAAATTAATCCTGAGGAGGCGATATTTGTAGATGACAAAGAAAAAAATGTTATCGGGGCTCAAAAAATTGGACTGAAAACAATACATTTTAGTGGTCTTGATGGATTCAAAAAGATGCTGTCTCTGGTTAACTGCACATAATTCTATTCGAGGTGAGACCTCGAATAGGGCTTTATATATGTATAAATTTGGCTTACCGTTTTTGTTTGCTTTTGGAACGTCAATTGTTTTGATTTCTTTTTTGCTTTGGCTGGGGAAAAGATATAATTTTTCCAAAAATGCGAAAAGACTTGGCGGGCTGGTTATGATTTTGATATTTGCGGTTTTAGTTTTGCTAAATAAAGATCTGGTCATCACAAAACCGATTGTGGGGATTTTGGTTGGGGGACTCATGATTTTATTGTTCGGGCTCTGGGATGATCTCAAAAATATCAATTGGAAATGGCAACTGGTGTTTCAGATTGTTGTTGCTCTCATCGCGATCAGTTTCGGTGTTCGCAGTGATTTCATCGCTAATCCGTTTGGCGGGACTATAAACCTTCAAAATCCGGCAATATACACAATACTCTATACTCTATACTTCATACTTTTCATAAACTCCCTCAATTGGCTCGATGGAATTGACGGGCTTTCGGGAAGCGTGACGCTCTCGGCGCTTGGAACAATATTTTTTTTGAGCTTTCTGCCCCACGTCAATCAGCCGGCGGTGGCGATTTTATGCGCAATAGCAGGCGGGGCGATTCTGGGATTTTTGGTTTTCAATTGGCATCCGGCGAAAATCATGGCCGGAACGTCGGGGGCTTGGTTTTTCGGCTTTCTTCTCGCCAGTCTCTCGATTTTCGCGGGGGCCAAAATCGCGACGGTTCTCATGGCAACGCTCATTCCGGTTCTGGACCTCGCGCGGGTGGTTTGGGAAAGACACCGGGCCGGAGAGTCCATATTTTCCGGCGGGGACAATCGACATCTCCACCACAAACTGCTAAAATTGGGACTAGGGGAAAGACAGATCGTGATGTTGATATGCATCGTTAGTATAAT
>JAQUQQ010000033.1 GCA_028716005.1 Candidatus Moraniibacteriota bacterium
TATTTCGTAGAGGTTAAGCCTCTACAAAAGAAAATGCGGAAATTTTTTGAAGCCTTGATAAATTCTCTCGGGGGAGATAGAATGGAACTCTGGCTGAAGCGGAAGCAAATCGAAAAAATAAAGCGCAACCCGCTGACATACAAAAAAGGGGGATACGTGGAATATAACGACAACAATTTGGTATTCCTCCCTGAGCCGCAAGGAGTGTGGATCGAGGAGGAGTGGCAAAGGAGAAAAAAGAGCTTGACAGCATAAAATATTTTTCTATAATATCTATTGCGATTAGCAGTTGGGCACTGCGAGTGCCAATTTAGAATTCTGAATTTTGAATTTCGAATCAAGCTCTAATGATCGAATATAAAATTAAGTCATTCAAAATTGATTCAAAATTCGAAATTAATAATTAAAAATTATAAAGTTATGGCAAAGCAAATCAAATTCGACGAAGATGCTCGTCGCCGAATCAAATCCGGCATCGACAAAGTCGCCGACGCGGTGCGGGTGACTCTGGGTCCTAAAGGACGAAACGTGGTGCTCGATCGCGGGTTTGGAAGTCCGATGGTGACCAATGACGGCGTGACAATCGTCAAAGAAATCGATCTTGAAGACAAATTTGAAAACATCGGCGCGGAATTCGTGAAAGAAGTGGCGAACAAAACCAACGACGCGGCCGGAGACGGCACAACGACCGCGACGATTCTCACTCAGTCGATTGTCGAGTCCGGCGCGAAATTCATCTCCAAGGGGATCAATGTCATCGAACTCAAGAATGCTCTTCTGAAACTTTCCAATCGCGTTTCAAAGGATATCAAATCTTCCGCGAAGGAAGTTTCCGGCGACGCGATCGAGCAGGTGGCGACCATTTCGGCCCAAGATCAGGAAGTCGGAAAAATGATCGCGAAAGTCATCTCGAAAGTCGGAAAAGAAGGCGTGATCACGGTTGAAGAATCGCAAACCTTTGGCCTCACGGAAGAAATTGTGGAGGGAATGAAATTCGACAAAGGGTATGTTTCTCCGTATATGATCACCAGCGCCGAGAATATGGAAGCGGAGCTCAAAGACCCGCAAATTTTGATCACGGATAAAAAGATTTCTTCCATTCAAGAAATTTTGCCGCTCTTGGAAAAAATAGCCCAGACCGGGAAAAAGGAAATGGTGATCATCGCCGAGGAAGTGGAAGGCGAGGCTTTGACGACTCTTGTCGTGAACAAGCTGCGCGGCGTTTTGAATGTTCTCGCGGTGAAAGCGCCGGGGTTCGGCGACAGCCGCAAAGCGATGCTTGAGGATATCGCCATTCTCACCGGAGGCCAGGTGATTTCCGAGGAACGGGGAATGAAACTCGAGACAGTTGAACTCGACGCGCTTGGAAAAGCCGGACGGATTGTTTCGACAAAAGACGACACGACCATCGTTGACGGAAAAGGAAAGAAAAAAGACATCGACGCGCGGGTCGCCCAAATCAAAGCGCAAATCGAAAAAGCGACCAGCGATTTTGACAAAGAGAAACTCGAGGAGCGGCTCGGAAAACTTTCCGGAGGCGTGGCCGTCATCAAAGTCGGCGCGGCGACGGAAGTCGAGCAGAAAGAAAAACAGCACCGGGTCGAAGACGCGGTCGAAGCGACGAAAGCGGCGCTCGAAGACGGGATTGTTCCGGGCGGCGGACTGGCTCTGTTCAATGAATCTGCAAAACTAAAAGAAGATCTGCACGGCAATCCTTCTTATGTGGACAGGATATCCATTCAAATATTTATTGAATCTTTGAGCGCGCCCCTAAGGCAAATAGCAATCAATGCTGGTCAATCGCCGGATGTTGTTATCTCAAAAATAGAAGAACTTCAAAAGACGTATTTGGCAGGAAAAGTAAAAGGCAAAAGGCGAAATATCGCGACCGGAAAGGACGAGGATATCGAATTAAACCTGCAAAAAATCAACCCCAACGCAGACTTCAGTATCGGTTACGATGCCGGTTCCGAGGTTCCGCATTATGCCGATATGTTCAAAGCCGGCATAATCGACCCCGCGAAAGTTGTCATCAGCGCGCTCGGAAACGCGGTTTCGGCCGCATCAATGCTTCTCACAACCGAAGCGGTTGTCACCGACATCCCGGAAAAGAAAGAAAAGGGAATGCCAGCTGGAATGCCTGGAGGCATGGACATGGGCGGTATGATGTAAAGGCGGAATGCTTGCCCGCCTTGGGCGGGGGCGGCATGGGAATGGGAATGTAAACTAGTATCTGGTAGCTGGTATTTAGTAGTTGCTATATTTGAAATAGAGGCTGTGAAAACAGCCTCTATTTTTCCATTAACAATATATAGTCTGAAAAATATCTATCGTAATATACACTAAAAGTAGTTTAAATAAGCTAAAATTATCCTTTTAAGCTTGCCAAGATTTGAGAAATGTGCTATGTTCTGAGCAGTTCGCGATATTATCAGATACTTAGAACGTCAACCTTTTTGCAGGAGGGCATACTGTTGAAACAGCTTATTGACAAACAAGCGTCGCGCATGGGGAAGCCCGCGTCTTCGGTCCTGACAAACGCGTTTGTCAGGGAAGTGGCCAGCGGAAGAATATTTCTGCAGGTCGTTGTGGGCGTAGCCAACGCCTTTTTTCCGGTTCGGCATGACCGTCGGATTATAAAAAGGGCCATAAAGAGGGGTGAAGTCGGGGGAGTAGAAATCTGTCATCCCCACGACCTCGGAATTCGCGAGGTAAAGTGGGTATGAGGTTCCTTCGTTTTTCATCCATCGGCGCCTGCCGCACTCAGTACGAGAACGGCAGGCGTATTTTTTTTGGAAAAAATTTGGTAGAATATAGATATGAAAAATAATAAAAGAAAAATCGCGCTGATTTCAGTTTATAACAAAAAAGATATTGAAAAATTCGCCAAAGATTTGGTCGCGCTTGGCTGGGAGATCATTTCTTCGGGCGGGACGGCGAAATATTTGGCTGGGCTCGGAATCAAAGTCCGGGATGTGGCGGAATTGGTCGGCGGAAAAGCGATTCTTGGACACAGGGTCGTCACACTGTCGCGCGAAATTCACGCGGGGCTCATGGCGAGACCGAATATTGAAGAAGATATCGAAGAATTAGAAAAACTGAATATACCTTTTATTGATTTGGTCTGCGTGGATTTGTATCCGCTTTCTGAAGCCATTGCAAAAAAGGATGCGGATTATGATTCGGTCATTGAAGCAACCGATGTGGGCGGGCCAACACTCATTCGCTCGGCAGCGAAGGGTGGGCGAATTGTGATTTGCGATCCGGAGGATCGGGATTGGGTGATTGGGGAAATTAGAGAGAGCGGAGATGTAAGCAAAGAAAAAAGAATCGAGCTTGCGGCCAAATCCGAATACACAATTGCAAAATATTGTCTTGAATCAGCCAAATTTCACTCGAAGGAAAATTACACGGGGTCAATCGGCGAGCAGGTTTTGGAAACATTATACGGCGAAAACGCCTATCAAACTCCGGGAAAACTGTATTCTCTCAAAAATGACGACCCGCTCTCGCTGGATAAATTTGAAGTTCTCACCGATATGGCGCCGAGCTACAACAATCTTTGCGACATTGACCGCCTTCTCCAGACATTGACGCATATTGTCGCGGGGTTTGAGATAAATAAAATTCCTACTAAATTTTTCGGTGTGGCCGTAAAGCATGGGAACTCATGCGGGGCGAGCTATGGCGACGATAAAATTGAGGTTATCAAAAAAGTCATCGAAGGCGACCCGCGAGCGATTTTCGGCGGGCTTGTCATGCTGAATTTCGAAATCGGCGAGAAAGAAGCGGAAACTTTGCTGACCCACTTGATGGACAAGGCGCAAAGAAGACTGCTCGACGGAATTGTCGCTCCGGCGTTTTCCGAAAAAGCGATTGAACTGACGAGAAGAAAAAAGGATAAATGCCGATTGATCGCCAATCCGGCGCTGGCCAAGTTGAAAAAAGACAGCCTGGATAAAGCCAAAAGGTTCCGCTACGCGAGGGGAGGATTTATCACGCAGCCGAATTATACTTTCGTTTTGGATTTTTCCCTTCCGGAAATAAAAACTCATGGCAAACTCAGGGAAAGCGCAATGAGCGACATACTTCTCGCTTGGGCGATTGCGGCGACTTCGAATTCAAACACGATAACTTTGGTGAAAGATGGAAAACTGATCGGCAATGGCGTCGGCCAGCAGGACCGGGTGGGGTGTTGCGAGCTGGCTTTGAAGCGGACTCGAGATGCCGGACACGACGCGCGGGGCGCCGTAGCCGCGAGCGACAGCTTCTTCCCTTTTCCGGATGGGCCGGAAACGCTAATAAAATCGGGGGTAAAAACAATTTTTTCCACTTCTGGATCGCGGAAAGATGAAGAAACCCAAAAAATTTGCTCCGAAAAAAACGTTCTTCTCGTCCAAATCCCGGACAAGCTGGCGCGCGGTTTTTTTGGGCACTAATTGCTGGTAGCTTGTATTTGGTGTCCGGTGTTTATTGTCGAATATATTTTGCTTGTTTTTTCAAAGGGCGCTTCTGGTGCTCTTTTGTTTTATTTGTGGTATAATATGACTATATAACTCGCTTAAAACAGAAAAATATGTTCTGGAAATTTCTTGATGATGTAAATTTCGTCTCCCGGTGCCGGAAATACAATATTGGCCTGTGGCAATGCCCAAATTTTCTTTTTTTGGTTATGGGACTTCTGACTGTGGCAGCCATGTTCGGGACCTTTTTCGTCTCAAAGAGTTTTGATGACGAGACAGTGACAATCGTGAGTGTGACCATTGTTACCACGATAATCGTGACAATTGGCAGCCTCATCATTCGCGGGGTGGAAAGAATCGCCGAGGCCAATGTGATGAAGAACGAGTTCATTTCCATTGTTTCTCACCAGCTTTGTGGCCCTCTTTCGGCGATCAAATGGAATATGGAAGTTTTGGAGGGCGACGGATCTTCGGACAATTTGCAATTGACTCCCAAACAAACGGTTTTTCTAAATAATATCAAAGAGGCCAATGACAAGATGCTGAAACTCGTGGGACAGCTTCTTGAAGTGAACCGGATTGATGAAGGAAGGGCGATTTTCAAAAGTGAAAATGTTGATCTGGGTGAGATAGCTGATCAGGCTATTTCCGAACTCAAAGATATAATTTCAGAACGGGAGATTGAAATCAAGAAAAGAATTGCCCCGGACCTGCCCCTTATTTTTGTGGACGCGACTGGCATGAAAACCGTGGTCAGGAGCTTGGTGAGCAACGCGATAAAATATTCCCGCCAAAAGGGGGAAGTGGAGGTGGATTTGAAGTCAAGTGGAAGAAAAATACTTCTGACCGTGAAAGACTGGGGAGTTGGTATCCCCCGTTATCAGCATCGAAAAGTTTTCGAAAAATTTTTCCGGAGCGCGAATGAAGCCCGCTATCGGACGGACGGGATAGGTTTGGGACTTTATCTCGCGAGAGCCATTGTTGAAAATCTGGGAGGAAAACTTTGGTTCGAGAGTGAAGCCGGGAAAGGCTCAACTTTTTATGTAAGTCTGCCAATAGTTCAAAAGAAATAGAAAAAAATATAAAGATATACTAACAATTTAAGCCAAAAAAATGCCAGAGCAAGAAAAAAAGAAAATATTGGTCATTGAAGACGACCGTTCTCTCCAAAACGCCCTGGTCGAAATCGTTCACCAAGAAGGGTTTGTTTCAGAAAGCGCGTTGGATGGTGAAGAGGGGCTTGCCAAAATCAAGACCTTTGGCCCGGATCTCATTCTTCTCGACATAATCCTTCCAAAAAAGGACGGTTTTGAGGTGCTCTCTGAAATAAAAAAAGACGAAGCTATCAAGAATATTCCGGTGCTAATCCTCACTAATCTCGAAGAAGTTGACAATGTTCAGAAAGCCCTCGACCTTGGGGCAACCAATTATATGGTAAAATCGGATTTCAGTCTCAAGGACGTAGTGGAAAAAATCAGGGCGACCATGAAATAATTTTTCTGGTTGTTTTCTAAACTAAAAAACAAATAAAAAATGTTTGTTGATAACGAGAGATTGAAAAGTTTCCTGCTGGATTCCGGGATGGTAAAACCGGAAGTAGTCGACCAGGAAATGAAAGAAAGCCAAGAAACCGGCAAACGCCTCGGGGATATTTTGGTTGAGAAGAAGATTCTCGACAGCAACCAGGTTCGCCAGCTTTATTCTTATATTCTGGGAATTCCCTTCGTGAATCTTGAAAAAGAATCCATTCCAAAGGAAATTTTGCAAATAATTCCGGAGCCAATCGCCAAGAAATACAAAATTGTCGCTTTCAAAAAAACCAATCGGGAGCTGAAAGTGGCCATGCTCAATCCGGAGGATATCCAAACGATTGATTTCATCCGCAAGAAAACCGGGCTCAAAATTTCCCCCTGTATCACGACGGAAGAAGGAATTGTGAATGCTCTCAAGCAGTATGAGCAAAGCCTCAAGGCGGAATTTGGCGACATAATCGAAAAAAATAGCGGGGCAATTGCCGGAAAAGGCGACCTCGAAAAGGCGGCCCAGGATTTGCCGGTGATCCGGATCGTGGATACGCTCCTCAAGCACGCTATTTTGCAGGAGGCCAGCGATATCCATATCGAACCGGATGAAAAGGAAGTGAGAGTGAGGTACCGAATTGACGGAATATTGCATGACGCGATGTCACTCCCAAAAGTTGTCATCGATGGAATCGTGGCCAGAATAAAAATTTTGGCGAATTTGAAGCTCGATGAGCATCGCCTTCCGCAGGACGGCCGTTTCAAAATTGACCAGGAAGGGCACCGAGTCGCTTTTCGCGTTTCGATCCTCCCCGTTTATTCCGGAGAAAAGGTGGTGATGCGGCTTCTGGACGAATCGTCTAAGGGCCTCACTCTTGAAGCGATGGGGCTTTGGGGAGCTCCTCTCGAAAAGGTTCATCAGGCCATCAAACGGCCCAATGGAATGATTTTGGTGACGGGGCCGACCGGATCGGGGAAAACAACGACTCTCTATACGGTGATGGATATTCTCAACACGCCCCAAGTGAACATTTCCACCGTCGAAGACCCGATCGAATACAAAATGTTTCGCATCAACCAGACGCAGGTCAGCCCCCAGATCGGACTCACTTTTTCCCAGGGATTGAGAGCTCTTCTCCGGCAGGATCCGGATATAATAATGGTCGGGGAAATTCGTGATAATGAAACAATGGAAATGGCTATCCACGCGGCGATGACCGGACATCTGGTTCTTTCCACCCTTCACACCAACAGCGCGGCTGGCACGATTCCGCGGCTACTTGACATGGGTGCCGAGCCGTTTCTCATCGCTTCAACGGTCAACGTCGTGATGGCGCAAAGGCTGGTGCGCCGGCTTTGTCCTGATTGCCGGCAAAGCTTCAATCTGGACAAAGAGCTTCTTGATTCCCTTCAAGGTCAAATTAGCGTGGAGAGGGTTCTCGATCTGGCTAGGCAGAACAATATTTTGGAAAAGTCACTGGCTGACAGCAAAGATTGGTCAAAAATAAATTTTTATCGCCCGGGAGGCTGCAGCCGCTGCCGGAATGAAGGATATAAAGGGAGAATTGGAATCTTTGAAGTCCTCGAAATGTCAGAAGTAATTTCAGAAATGGTCTCAAAAAGGGCGACCAGCGATGAAATTGAAGAACAGGCGAAGAAAGAGGGAATGATGCGGATGATGGAGGACGGAATGATAAAAGCCGTGCAAGGAATCACGTCGATTGAAGAGATATTGAGGGTAACCAAGGATTAGTTGGTATCTTGTATATAGTATTTTGTATTTGGTATTTATTTTTTGTTATATACCAAATACTAGATACTAAATACCAAATACAAAAACGTGCCTGTTTACATCTATATCGCAAAAAGTTTGAAAGGCGAGGTGAAAAGCGGGGAAATGGATGGAAAAGACGAACGCCATATTGCGGAAAATCTTCGGGGAGAAGGATATTTTTTGACAGCCATTCACAAAAAAGAAGGAGAGAAAGAAACGAAATTCAAATTGCCCAGTTTTGGCGGAGTGTCGCTCAAAGATAAAATGATGTTTGCCCGGCATCTGGGAATCATGCTTTCTTCCGGCCTTTCTCTTCCCAGAGCCTTGAATGTCATTTCCAGCCAGACAAAAAACAAAAAATTCAGGATTGTTCTTGAAAAATTGGGGGAAGAAGTGAAAATGGGAAACAGCCTCGCGGACAGCCTCGCGAAACAGCCGGTGTTTGACGAACTTTCCGTGAATATGATCCGGGTGGGTGAAGTGGGCGGGAATCTTGAGGAAGTCCTGACTCTTTTGGCCGACCAGCTGGAAAAAGAGCACAACCTTTTGAGCCGGGTGAAAGGAGCGATGTATTATCCCTCGGTGATCCTTCTTGTCATGCTCGGAGTGGGAATCGCAATGATGATCTATGTTGTTCCGAAACTCACCACAATTTTCGAGGACATTCAAACCACCCTTCCTTTTTCCACTCGCATGATTATCGCGGTCAGCGGTTATATGGCAGCGCACCAACTGTTGGTCGGGCTGATTATTGTCGGAATTGTGGCGGTGATCATTGTTTTTTTCAAGTCGTCTTT
>JAQUQQ010000034.1 GCA_028716005.1 Candidatus Moraniibacteriota bacterium
GGGGCGATCTTTGTTGATTTCAAAAATGTCACTGACTCGATGCGCGTCAAAGTTCCCTTTGGAATCGCGCAAATCGGGAAAGCGTTCCGAAATGAAATTGTGGCCGGAAATTTCATTTTTCGCATCCGCGAATTTGAGCAGATGGAGATTGAATATTTCATCGAACCGGACGCCGACTGGGAAACACTTTTTGAGAAGTGGCTCGATCTTCAGGAAGAATTCGCTCTTGAAATCGGCTGCAAAAAAGAAGATATCAGCCGTTATGAGCATCCCAAGGACAAACTGTCTCACTATTCCAAAAAAACCATCGATACAATGTATAATTTCCCGTTTGGCGTGAAAGAACTTTATGGAATCGCGCATCGGGGAGATTTTGATCTGACTCAACACAGCAAAATGTCGGGGCAAAAACTGGAATATTTCGACGCGGAAAAGAACAAGCGCTTTATCCCGCATGTTCTTGAGCCGACTTTTGGAGTGGAAAGAAGCGTGCTGGCGGCACTCCTCGCGGCCTACAGCGAAGAGGAAGTGAAAGGGGAAACAAGAGTGGTGATGAAATTTCCGAAAAAAATCGCGCCGGTTCAGGTGGCGATTTTGCCGCTTTCGAAGAAAGACGAGCTGATTGAACCTGCCAAGAAAATTTTTGATGATCTCAAGACGCGGTTTGTGTGCGAGTATGACGAAACGCAGTCGATTGGAAAAAGATATCGCCGGCAGGATGAAATCGGAACGCCGTTTTGCGTGACGGTTGATTTCGAGACTCTGGAAGATAAAGCAGTGACTGTGAGGGACCGGGATTCGATGGAGCAGGAGCGGGTGAAGATTGCGGAGCTGGTGGAATATTTGAAAAACAAATTTGAGGAGTAACAAATTCCGATATTATTCACAGAAAAGGAGGACAGAGTCATGGCCGAAGAAAAGTTGGTGGTAACGGGTATATCCCATAATTGCGGGGATACTACGGTGATAACCCTCGGCAATAGGTCATTCACTGTGCCGACCTCGATGCTCCGTGAGCGAGGGGTAAAAGATATGATTAGTCAGGGGGCTGTAATACAGGACAACGATGGTGTTCTCAGTTATTCTGGGGACGGCCACTATTGTTGCCTCTTCGCGCCGGGAAGTTAATATCCGGTAGTGGGCCAGCCCCCTGGCCCCAATTTCAAAAAGTTCAAATAATTGAAGTGAAAATCCATTACATAAATCCACTTCGATATATGGCAGTAAAATATTAATACGATTTAGTATGAAAATAGAAGTCAGCGAAAAAAAAGAATTGCCGAAAGATTTTGTGAAAATTGTTTTCGACCTAAAGGTTCCAGAAAGTCGTTTTTCGGTTGGGAAAAATGGCGAAGAAACGCTGGTTGTTAAAACTTCAGAAAAAAAAGATATCAATCGTCGAAAATTTATTCTGCTTTGCCGCCAAATTGTCCAGGAAGCGAAAAAACACCGGGTGAAAAAAATAGCAGTTGATTTTTCTGATCTTAATTTCAAATCAGTCAACAAGAAGGCGGAAGAAATTGCCGAAATCGCGGCGGAAAATTTTGAAATGGCAAATTATGAATTTGTGAAATATAAAACCAAGCCGAAGGAAGGTTGGAATTTTGTGGAAGAAATCAGAATAATCGCCGAAAAAAATAATCTGAAAAATATCGACAAGGGAATCGAGAAAGGAAAAATTGTTGGCGAAGAAACCAATGCCTGCCGTGAAATTGCCAATATGCCGGGTGGTGATATGACGCCCGCAGTTTTGGTCCAGGAAATTGGAAGCGCTATCCAAAACACCTCGATAAAAATGAAAGTCTTGGAAGTTGCGGAAATGAAAAAATTGGGCATGGGCGGAATTTTGGGAGTTTCGAGAGGTTCGGCGGAAAAACCGAAATTTATCATTTTGGAATACATGCAATCACGGAAAGAAAAGCCAATTGTCTTTATCGGAAAAGGAATCACATTCGACACAGGCGGACTCAACGTCAAGCCGGAAAACTATATGAGTGAAATGCATATGGATATGAGCGGCGGAGCGGCCGTCGCGCATGCCATGATTTCCGCCGCCAAACTCGGCATCAAGAAAAAAATTGTCGGGCTTATTCCGGCGGCGGAAAACATGCCTTCCGGAGAAAGTTATCGGCCTGGAGATATTTTAAAAACAATTTCCGGAAAAACGATTGAAATTGCCAACACTGATGCCGAAGGTCGGGTAGTTTTGGCGGACGCGCACGGATACGCGGAAAGATATAACCCAAAGCTCGTGGTGAATATCGCGACTTTGACCGGTGCTGCCGGGGTGGCTCTTGGTGAAAGGGCATCAGCGTTGTTTTCGAAAAGCGACAGAACGGCTGATAAAATTTTTGAGCTGGCAGAAGTTGCCGGAGACCCTGTTTGGCAGTTGCCGCTTTGGGACGAATACAAAAATGATATCAAGGGAAATTTTGGAGACGTAGCCAATATGCGCTCGAACGGCGATCCAAGATACGGCGGCGCGATTCATGCGGCGATGTTTCTTCTCGAATTCGCGGAAAAATTTCCCGAGTGGGCTCATCTCGACATCGGTCCGCGCGACACGGTGAATCCGGATGAACTTCTCTCGAAAGGCGCGTCGGGAGTGGGCGTGAGACTTTTGGTGAAGATTTTAGAGAAGTTATAAACTTTGACAAGAGCCCGACTCTTGTCATAAAATAGGAGGCATGAGAAAGACTGAACTTGCGAATGGAGAATATTATCACATCTTCAATCGCGGCGTCGACAAAAGAAAAATATTTCAAGACAGTGGCGATTTCTGGAGATTTTGGTCGTCGATGAATCTCCTTAATGATAAGGAGGATGGATTGATGCTGGATTGGAGAAATTATAAAAGAGATAAACCGGCTGCAGACCTGAAAACATTTCGACAAGAGTCGGGCTCTTGTCAGAAGCCTTTGGTGGAAATTATCGCTTATTGCCTCAATCCAAACCATTTTCACTTTATTTTGAGGCAATTACAAAAGAACGGAGTGATGAGATTTATGCATAAAATAGGAACAAGCTACGCGAATTACTTCAACGCAAAATATGATCGTTCCGGCGCTTTGTTTCAGGGGAGATTCAAATCTGTTCACATAAAGAGCACTTCAAGGCTTCTATATCTTTCTGCTTACGTGAATTGCAATAGCGAAGTGCATAGAATCGCTAAGGCGTTGAATTATCGTTGGTGCAGCTTTCCGGAGTATATGGGGAAGAGCAAGAACTCTTTATGCAGAAAAAAAGTCATAATAAGTCATTTTAACGGGGCGAAAGATTATCAGGAATTTGCTAAAGGAAATATTCTTCACGCAAAGCAGAAAAAAGATGATGAAAAAACACTTTTGGAATAATTATTGATAAGAGTCGGGCTCTTGTCAAAAGATTTATGAAATTTCAAAAAACAATCTTGAAAAATGGTCTGAGAGTCGTGACGGCGCCGATGAAGGATACGAACACCGTGACGGTCATTGTGGCGGCGGCCGCCGGATCGAAATATGAAACCAAAAAAGTGAACGGCATTTCGCATTTTCTCGAGCACATGCTTTTCAAAGGGACGAAAAAGCGTCCCAAGACAAAAGACATATCGGGAGCGCTCGACGCGGTCGGCGGCGAATACAACGCCTACACCGGAAAAGAACAAACCGCATTTTTCGCGAAAGTGGACGCCAGGCACTTTGATTTGGCGCTCGACGTCATTTCCGATATCTATCTCAACTCGAAAATAGAGGAAAAAGAGATAGAAAAAGAGCGAGGAGTGATTCTCCAGGAAATCAACATGTATGAAGACACGCCGATGATCCAGGCGGGAGATATTTTTGAAGATCTTCTCTATGGCGACCAGCCGGCCGGTTGGGAGATTATCGGGACAAAAGAAAATATCAAAAATTTGAAACGGACGGATTTTTTGAAATATTTTCGAGAAAACTATACCGCTTCAAACACAGTGGTGTGTGTCGCGGGGAACATCGAAGAGAAAAGAGCCGTGCGCAGTATCGAGAACATTTTTTCGAAGATGTCGAAAAAGGCGAACGGGAAAAAGCCGAAAGTTTTTGAAAAGCAGAGCGCGCCGCGCCTCAAGATAAAAAAGAAAAAAACCGACCAGTGCCATTTGGTGTTGGGCGCGCGGGCTTTTGACATGTTTCATCCCGACCGCTTCGCGCTTTCAGTTCTTGCCAACATCCTCGGCGGAACGATGAGCAGCCGGTTGTTCCTTTCGGTGAGGGAACGTTTAGGCCTTGCGTATTATATCAGCGCCGGATATGAAAGTTATAGCGACTCGGGTTATCTCGCGGTGCGGGCGGGCGTCGACACGGACCAGTCCAAAATTGGGAAGACCGTGAAAACGATCATCAGTGAAATCAAAAAAATCCGCGACAAAAAAGTGAGTCACAAAGAGCTCCAAAAAGCCAAAGACAATTTTCGGGGGAAAATGGCTCTTTCGCTTGAATCTTCGGATGACATTGCCGGATTTTTGGCGGGGCAGGAAATCGCGAAAAAGAGCGTCGAAACACCCGAAAAAATTCTTACCCAGGTTGATAAAGTTTCAGCAGATGATATCATGAGGGTAGCGAGGGAGATATTTCGGAATGATAGGTTGAATTTGGCGATGATCGGGCCGATGGAAGATAAGGGCTTTTTGGAGAAAATTTTGAAGGTATAACCTCTGTGTTTGCTAACGAGTGAAAAATATAATTTCTCAAGCAGGCTGGTCGCTCTGCGAAGCAGGCGACTAACGCGATACTTTCAAAATTATATTTTTCACTCTTCTTGAAAATACTTTCGTATATTCGCATAAAATTCGTAATTCGTAGAGAACAACATGAACCGCACCATCGAGATTTCATCCGGGACAATATTGCGCACAATTTTTATTGTGCTTCTTTTGTGGTTTTTGTTTTTGATCCGCGATATCATTCTGCTTGTTTTTTTGGCTTTCATCATCGTCAGCGCCATTGACCCGATCATTGACTGGTTTCAAAAGAAAAAAATACCGCGTTCGCTCACGGTTCTCCTTGTCTACGTGTTTTTCTTTTCTCTGGTGGGAATTGCGGCTTCGTTTCTCTTTCCGCCGCTTGTCAGCGAAATCCGGGGGCTTGGCGAAAATTTTCCGAGCCTCATTGAAAAATTTTCCGGATATTTTCGGGTCGTCCGCGATTTTGCCTTGTCTCACAATCTCCAGCAGCAAGTCAGCGATTTTTCGGGAAGCATCGCCGGGAGACTTTCAGATTTGAGCTCGAATATTTTCAGCGGGACAGTTTCGTTCATTGGCGGAATATTTTCTTTCATTGTCATTCTCTCCATCGCCTTCTATATGTCGGTCCAGGAAAGGGGCGTCAAGAAATTTTTTGCTTCAATTGTTCCGAAAGAGCACAGTGAATATGCCTCGGGTCTTGTCGACCGGATCCAGTTCAAAATGGGGCGCTGGCTCCAGGGGCAGGTGGCGCTGATGGTTATCATAGCTGTCATTGATTATGTCGGCTTGCTCATCATTGGCGCGCCCTACGCTCTGGTTCTGGCCATCATTGCCGGACTTTTGGAAATCGTCCCTTATGTCGGGCCGGTGATTTCAGCGGTTGTGGCCGCGTCAATCAGTTTTTTGCACGGGCCTCTCACCGGACTTTTGGTTCTTCTTCTTTTTGCCTTGGCTCAGCAGCTTGAAGGGTATGTGATCACGCCGCTTGTCATGAAAAAAGCGGTCGGACTCAATCCGGTGGTGGTGATTCTGGCTCTCATGATCGGCGCGAAGCTTGGCGGAGTGATGGGAATTATCGTCGCCGTGCCAATCGCGACAGCTGTAGGCGAAGTAATAAATGATTTAACGAGAGATAAAAGCACCAACGGGCAGTAAAGAGGTGGCCCGCCCGCAACGCTTCGCGAGCAAAGCTCGCTTTGCGTAGCGATGCGGGCGGGGCGGAATCGTGAACGATTTGGTTCGTCCCACACCGAAAGAAGCTGAAAAGATTGAAAATTGAAAACAGTGTCCGTCAAAAACAGGCCTTTGGCGCGGGCAAGAAAAGAAGAAGTTAGTGAAAGACAGGAAAGGATATTTGGGAGACGAGAAACATCAGGGAAATCAGGGAGACCAATATATCAAAAAGATTGTTTCTGAGGCTGAACTGGCGCTGGGGGGCGCCGTTTTTGTAGAAATGCAGGTATTCATGAAATTTTTTCACGGGCTTCAGGAATTTCATTCCCAAGTGGCAATACATAAAAGTCGTTCCGTCGGGAAGAAGAGAGAAAAATATTCCGATGAAAATATTTCTTGTGGTGATCGGGTCGCTCATTTGCCGGCAGCAATTGACGATTCCAATCAAGATCAAGATGCTGATGGCGATATCGACGAGCACTTTCCAGAATTCCAAAATGCTGGATTTTCTGTTGAGGTAGTCCCCATGCGGAAGAGTGTCCAGGACAAAATGGAGGACGACGGAGAGAACCGCGACGGCCCAGGGATTTTCGACATTCGCGCCGAGAGCGGCGCCGGACAAAATATGCGTTGTAAGAATCATGAGCTTCTCTACGAATTACGAATCTGTGCGAATATACGAATAAATTTATGAACAATTTAGGAAAACTATATATCGTTGCCACTCCCATCGGAAACCTCGAGGACATCACTCTTCGCGCTCTTCGTGTTCTCAAGGAGGTTGACTTGATATTGTGCGAGGATACGCGGGTGACGAAAAAACTTTTGGACCGGTATGAAATCCAAAAACCTCTTTTATCATACCACCATCATTCAAAGCTCTCAAGAGTGGATAAGATAATTGAGCATCTCGAGAACGGAAAAAATCTGGCGCTGGTCTCGGACGCTGGAACACCAGGAGTTTCGGACCCCGGCAATATTCTCGTGGAACGCATAACGCGTGACGGGGAACGCGATAGGGTTGAAATTGTTCCGGTGCCTGGCCCTTCTGCAATTTCGGCGATTGCGAGCGTGGCTGGGATCAGTATGAGTAAGTTTACGTTTCTCGGATTTCCGCCGCATAAAAAGGGGAGGGAAACTTTTTTTCGGGGGGTGGCGGAAGCGAAATATCCAGTCGTCTTTTTCGAATCCCCTCACCGTTTTCTCAAAAACCTCGAACTTTTGGAAAAAATGAAACCTGATGCTAAACTGGTTATAGGCCGGGAACTGACGAAAATGTTCGAGGAAATCAAGCGAGGAAGTATTGGCGAAATTTTGGAGTATTATAAGGATAACAGTGAAAAGGTCAAGGGGGAATTTGTGATAATTGTTTATTGATTTATGAAATCAAGATTCTTCATTACCACCCCCATCTATTACGTCAACGCGAAGCCGCACATCGGGCACGCGTATACGACGATCGTGGCGGACGCACTGGCGCGGTTTCACCGCTCGCGGGGCGAAGACGTGTTTTTTCTGACCGGGACGGACGAACACGGGCTGAACATCCAAAAAAAAGCCCAGGACGCGAAAAAAGATCCGCAGGTTTTTGCCGACGAAGTTTCGCAGGAATTCAAAAACTATTGGGAGAAGCTTGGCATCAAATACGATAATTTCATCCGGACGACGGACGAAAAACACAAAGCCGCCGTTCAAAAGGCTCTGCAAAGGCTCTTTGACAAAGGCGCGATATACAAGGGGGAATATGAAGGGTATTATTGCGTGGCTTGCGAGCAATTCAAAAATGAAAAAGATCTGGTTGACGGCCGGTGTCCCGACCATGATATTGTGGTTGAAATAATAAAGGAAGAGAGCTATCTGCTCAAGATGTCGGGAGATGTGCAGAAAAAACTTATAGATAAAATAAGGAATGATGAACCTGCCTCGCCGGCAGGCAGGTTTCGGATCGCTCCGGAAAAATATAAAAAGGAGATTTTATCGTTTCTTGAAAACCAAGAACTGCGGGATGTTTCCATTTCCCGGAAAAATGTTTCTTGGGGTGTCACTTTGCCGTTCGACGAGGAGCACACGACCTATGTTTGGGCGGACGCGTTTTTGAATTATCTCACGGGATTAGGCTGGTCCGCCTTCGCCAAGGCTTCGGCGGATAAAGATGGCGATTTTGATAAATTTTGGCCTCCTGATATACAACTGATCGGGAAAGATATTCTGCGGGTGCACGCGACTATTTGGCCGGTGATGCTCATGCATCTTGGAATTCCGCTGCCAAAAATGCTTTTCACACACGGCCATATTCTGTCGCGCGGAAGAAAAATGTCGAAAACCATGGGAAACGCGATTTCAATCGATGAGATGCTCGAAAAATTCGGGGTGGATGGGACAAGATATCTTTTGATGTCGGCAGGGACGTTTGGCGAGGACGTGGACATGACAATTGAGCGGATGATTGAAAAATACAACTCGGATCTGGCGAACGGGATCGGCAACTTGATTTCAAGAGTCTTGAAACTAAGCAACAATTTGCAATTCGTAATTAGTAATTCGGATTTGATTCAAAATTCAAAATTCAAAATTCAAAATTATTTGGATAATCTTGAAATAAACCAGGCGCTTGATTATATGTGGGGAATTATTCGTGAGGATGATAAATTCATTGAAGAGAACAAGCCG
>JAQUQQ010000035.1 GCA_028716005.1 Candidatus Moraniibacteriota bacterium
GGCGGCAACGTCGGCATCGGGACGACGAGTCCGGGGGCGAAGCTTCACATTAAAGGTACCGATGAATTACTGAGACTTGTAACGACGGACGATGTGACGGGCGGGGGCGGCGTATACCAGACATTTGATGATATCAATGGCAGTGCCGCTTATATGGGTTTCGGCGGCGGAACTGCTCAGTTCGATATTGCAAATTTAAAGAATGGCCCTATTACTTTTGTAACTAACGGTACGGAAAAAATGAGAATACAGTCCGGCGGCAACGTCGGCATTGGGACGTCGGCGCCGGGCAACAAACTGGCGGTCTCCGGCGGAGTGGGAATTGGCACCACCGCTCCGGGCTCTCTTTATCTCTCCACCAAAGCGCCCGACGGGGGATTGATCGTGGAAGGAAAAGTGGGGATCGGAATGACAGCCCCATCTACATATACCCTCGACGTCGGCGGCGGAGCGGCCGGAAATGACATCCGCGGCTACGATGTCTATACCCACGACGGAAGCGCCACCTCTTTCTCCGACGCGCGCCTCAAAACCGTCCAGGGAAGCTATGCTCGTGGCCTTGATGAAATCCTGGCCTTGAATCCGCAATATTATCACTACAAATCCACCAATTCCCTGGGTCTGGCTTCCCAGGAAACCGTGGTCGGAGTCATGGCCCAGGACGTCCAGCGCCTTATCCCCGAAGCGGTCAAAATGACCCCGTCGGGATATCTTTCTCTCACCCAAGGCCCCATCTTCTATGCCATGATCAACGCGGTGAAGGAGCAACAAAATCTCATAACGCAAAACTCTGAACGCATAACGCAGACCAATTTGAAGATTGACGAAAATATTTCGGGTGTCGGAGACCTGCAAGCCGCAGTTAATAATAAGTTGAGCATTGTTTCGAATAACCTCGCTGTTCTTGATTCACGGACAACGTCTGACGAAGCCGATATCGTCAATCTCAAAACAAGCCTTACCGCTGCCGAAACAAAACTCCAGGCAGATGAGAATAACGTCGCTGCTTTCGAAACCTCAACCAATGACACCCTTTCCGCCATGCTCGAAACGGAAAACATGCTGACGGAAAAAATTCTCAGTCACGAAGACCGCCTCAAAGCTCTTGAAGATAAAATGGCAACGATGACGGTTTCCGCGGGCGGGGCGGTGGCGGCAATCCCAGCCAATGTGATCACGACGGACGCGTCCGGCAGCGCGGCGCTCGCGGGCATATTCAAAGCGAAAGGAGTCCAGGCCGATGGGGTTGTGGCGGGATCAATGGCAATCAAAAACGACAAAAATTCCGATGCGCCGACGATGGGCGACGGGGAAATTATTTCCGTCAAAGTTGACGCGGACTCCGACGGCTGGGACGATGAAACAAAAGTGGACGGCAAAAGCGCGCGGGTGAAAACCGACGCGGTGAGCGAGACCGCCAAAATTTTCGTGTCCTTTGAAGGCGACCCGGGATCGAGGTATTGGGTCGAAAAGATAAAAGATGCGGACGGAAAATTGACGAATTCTTTTTCAATCAACGTCTCCGATCCGGTGAAAAAAGACACCAAATTCAGCTGGTGGATCGTGGAAGAGAAATAGAAAAAGTTCGACTTTGGAGGGATAAAAACCGTCAAATCCATATCACGAAGTCGCGCCGAGGTGCTGGTTTTTTGAAAACTCGTGAGAAATGCTGTTTCAAAGTCGTGAGATTCACCTCATTTTCAGCCATTTTTGCCAAATTTTTAAGGCCCGGCCTTAAAAATTCCGAAATTCCATATCACGAAACGGCGGAAAAACAAAAAAAAGTCCGAAAAGCTTTGCTTTGGGGAATTGGAGGCGCGAGCCGACAAGGAAAAAAGCCGAGCTTTGAAAAAAGACCGCCGGTTTTCCGTGAGATGGGCGGGAAAACGAGTTGGAATTCGTGAGAAAAATATTATTTTTAAGGTTCAACCTTATAAAAATGAAAAAGGAGGAAAAAAAGAAAGCAAAAAGCAAAGAAATCGAGAAAATTCCGCCTTTGGAGAATAGTGTCGATGCTCCGGCTTCGAATGACTCGGAAAATATTCATCCGGTGAATATCTCAGAAATCGCCGCGACTCGCCCCGTTAGAAGTGAAGCGCAAGAAGCTTTGAGATCGATAGCATGGACTTCTAACGGGGTAAACCAGTGCGTCTATTGCCTCGGCAAAAATATCGTCAAGCGTGGAAAACGCCAAAACAAATTGGAAGAAGTCCAGCTGTATATCTGCCAGGATTGCGGGCGCACCTTCACCGGAAAAAAGATCAAGGGCAAAAAATATCCGACCCGGATGATTCTCGACGGCGTGAGCTACTACAACGTCGGCTTTTCCCTCGAAGAATCGGCCAAGTTTCTGGAACGGAGCTACGGCGTGAAAGCGGACGCGTCAACCATCTCGCACTGGGTCAAAGAACTCGCCGATCTCTGCTCGTACGGCCGCCTGCGCGACTTCGGCCTCAAAATTTATTCTCCCGCCCAAGTGGTGCAGAGTTTCCAGATGTATCACCGCCAGATCTATCGCTTCCGCTATCACCGCGCCAAGATCGCCCTCGCCCTGCAGGAATTCGGGCACTGGCGCTTTTCGCCGCTGCGCGAGTATCTCGACTCGATCGCCACCGACTGTCCGCATTATCTTTTCAAGGAGTCCGACCGGTCAAGCGAGATCAAAGCCGAGATGGATCTTCACGAAGTGCGGATCACGGAAAAACAAAATCGCGCGACTCAGCTCGCCCAACTCGTTTTGCAAGCCGTCGCTGACAACAAATGGCGACACGACGCCTTGCAGAAATTTATGCTCGCGAACGATTCTGTGACGGTCGCCACCGAAGTGCCGGTATTTTTCGAGAGAGAGGACTACGACTGGATGAAAGACAACTTGAAATTCGACATCCCGTTCGAGATGGAGAAGACGATCACCGGCCACATTGATTTTGTCCAGATCCGCAACAAGTCGGTCCACATTCTGGATTACAAGCCGAACGCCGATAAGGCCCGTCCTGTCGCGCAGCTCACATTCTATGCCCTCGCGCTTTCCCGCCTCACCGGCCTTCGCTTGTTCGAATTCAAGTGCGCCTGGTTCGACGAAAAAAACTATTATGAATTTTTCCCGCTCCATGTCGTCTACAAGAAAAAGAAAAGAGGCCGCGGGCGGGGGAAGGAAGAAATCAAAAAAGACGTCACTCATATTGAAAATATTTTGGAGACATAAGAGCCTAAAATCCGATATTGGCGATTTTCCGGTATCCGATATTTAGCATAAAGCCATGTTTCGCAAATCAAGATTCATCAAAAAGAAGCCGGTGCGCGGATTCCGCGATCTCGAGATATACCAGAAGACGCAGGAAACGGCGGCGGCTGTCGTGCGCCTCGTTCCTGAAATTTTGAAAGACAAAAATTATCCGACGGAAAAGAAAGTGATCGAAATGGCGCTCGACATCCCGTCCCAAATCGCGAGAGCCCATTCACAAAGATACGAAGACCGTGCGGGCGCTCTGCGGAGAATGGAAGAAATTCTCCAGCGGTGCGATTGGATGATTGTGCGTCTTGAGCAGATTCGTGATATTTTTGTCGAGGACGAAGGAGAAAAAGCCGCCCTCACCGAAATCATCCGCCGATATGGGACAGTGCGCGTCAAGATTCGAAATCTCCACAAAGCCTGGAAAAAATGGGGCGAGGAAAATCCATCCAATTTTCCGTCAAATTTCTCAACGCCCGGGCCATGGCAAAAGAGAGGCTAGGCAAGCCCGTTATTTGTCTTAAGAATAATGAAATACCGGAAAAATACCGAAAGCAGGCTGTTTTGGCGGAATTATCAAAACAGATAATCAATATTTAAGCATATACAAAAGAAATAACGTCTGCCAAAATAATTAGAATAGCTTCCTAAGATACTATCTTAGGAAAGAAAAAAATATGAGAAAAACTCCTTTTGCGAACAATGAATTTTACCACATCTATAATCGGGGAACTGACAAGCGAAAAATTTTTTTGGACAATACTGATTACCATCGCTTCTTGCTTTCTATGAATTTGATGAACGACAAAAAAGACGGATTGATGATCGCCTGGCGAGACTACAAGTCCACCAACCCAAGCGCCGCCCTGGACGCTTTCCTAAAATACTATCTCAGGAACACTAAATCGTTGGTTGAGATTGTGTGTTTTTCTCTGTTACCCAATCACTATCATTTCATTCTCAAGCAAGTGCGTGATCACGGCATTGGTGAGTTTATGAGAAGAATTGGCATTGGATATACAAGATATTTTAATGATAGGCATAAACGCAACGGAGTCTTGTTTCAGGGAGGAGTAAAATCAACCCACATCAAAACCACTTCTCATTTGCAATATCTTTCCGTCTACGTCAATTGCAACTGCGAGGTGCACGGGATTTCGCGCTCGGAAGTATATCGCTGGTCGAGCTTTCCGGAATATATTGGAAAACGGAAAAAAGGTTTGTGCGAGAACGGCAAAAAAATTATTCTGGATGATTTCAGGGGAGGGGAGGATTATAAAAAATTTGCGAAAGAAAACACAAAGCATTTTCAAGAGAAGAAGCTGGATGAAAAATTAATGTTGGAAGATCGTTCCTAAGATAGTATCTTAGGAAAGCGACAAAAGCAAACTGCAAAAAAGACGTGAAATTCAGCTGGTGGATCGTGGAGTCCCGTTAGAATTTTAAATTTGAAATTATAAATTTTAAATCAATATTAAATTACTAAATGACAAATAAATCAGAAAACTATGATTTAGAAAAAAGAACCGCCGGATTCAGCGAAGAGGCTATTGTTTTTGCAAAACAAATCAAGCGAGATGTTGTGAATACACCGATGATAAGCCAGTTTGTGAGATCAGCGACATCCGTCGGAGCGAATTATTGCGAGGCCAATGGAACCAGTTCGAGAAAAGACTTTAAGAACAAAATATATATTTGCAAGAAAGAAGCTAAAGAAACAAAATACTGGCTGCAAATGATTGCCAAAGCAAATCCGGAGCTAAAAGATACTTGCAGAAAACTTTGGAAAGAAATTCATGAACTAACTCTGATATTTTCAAAAATTATCCTAACATTAGAAGGCAAAAAATAATTTAAAATTTTGGACATTTAGTCATTGATTTCAAATTTCAAATTTAGCCTTTAAAATTTAATTGTATGAAATCCTCAGACAAACAATTTTCCGCTTTGGGCCTTGCCTGGGAGCTGGGCTATACGATCGCCGTGCCGCTGGTCGCGCTGGCGATTTTGGGGCGGTTTTTGGACAAAAAATTGGGAACAGCGCCTTGGCTTTTGCTCGCCGGGATTTTGGTTTCTGTCACAGTGAGCTCCTGGGCCGTTTACAAAAAAACACTAGACATAATCGGGAAATAGCTATATAATAGTCAGGTAATAGCTTATTTTGGCTAGGCAGGTTTTTTGTTGGAAAAGCAATGCAATTGGTAATTAGTAATTCGTAATTGGGATTTTTATTTTTGTCCGAATTGCCAATTACAAATTACGAATTACAAATATGAATATTTCTATCGCTGCTGAGCCGCTATTCCATATTTTCTCTTTTCCCGTCACGAATACGCTCGTGGTGACTTTGTGCATCAGCTTGATCATCATCATCGCCTCATATATACTGAAAAACAAGGTCAGCCTCGTTCCCAAGGGCTTCCAAAATATCGTCGAGTCGGTTCTAGAAGCCCTTTTAAATTTGGCGGACAGCGTGACGCAGGACCGCAAACAGTCGAAAAAATTTTTTCCGCTGGTCGCGACCATTTTCATTTTTGTGATCCTCACAAACTGGGTTGAAGTTGTGCCGGGACTCGGGACGATCGGAATCCGTGAAGAATTACACGGCAAAGAAGTTCTGATTCCCTTTATCCGCTCGGGCGCGGCCGATCTCAATTTCACGCTCGCGCTGGCGCTTGTCAGCGTGATCTCAGCCCAAGTTCTCGGCATTGCGGCCATCGGAGTGGGGAAATATGCCAAGAAGTTTTTCGTTAGCCCGTTTCACAAGCCCTATTTCGTCGGAACATTTGTCGGAATTTTGGAACTTATTTCGGAAGTGGCGAAACTCATTTCATTTTCCTTCCGGCTTTTCGGAAATATTTTTGCCGGAGAAGTTTTGCTCACCGTGATGCTCTTTCTGGTTCCGTATTTCATCCCACTCCCATTTTTGTTTCTGGAGCTCTTTGTTGGATTTGTGCAGGCGCTCGTGTTCTCAATGCTCACGCTCGTTTTTCTCAAGATGGCAGCGACGGAAGCGACGCATTGAAAATTAAAAAGGAAAAAGTAATAAGGAAAAACGACCCGCCCGCTTTGACTTCGCCGTTGCAAACGAGATAAAATTTCAAAATTACAGTATATTGATAATTTTATAAAAACATGCAACGGTCAAAGCGAAGTCGGGCGCGGCAAGTAAAATTTTAAAACCGGTTTTGACTTTTTCGTTGTCGCTTTTTCTTTTTCATTTTTAGTTTTTAGTTAAGTTCTCTCATCAACTCATCCGACGCTAAAAATATCTTTCCCGTCGATTTCAGGGGATGAAGAGAAAACAATTTTATGGCAGTTGATCCAACAACAGCTGGGGAAGCGGTGAGTGCCGCGGCGAGCTTCTTTGGAAGCGACGTGGCGGCCAAATCCATCGCGGCGGGGCTCGCCATCGGCGTGGGAGCCATTGGTCCGGCGCTCGGAATCGGGAAATTGGCTTCGAAAGCCATGGAAGCCATTGGACGCAATCCGGAAGCGGCTCCAAAAATCCAGACGGCAATGATTCTTGCCATCGCGTTCACGGAAGCCATCGCGATTTACGCGCTGGTCGTGGCACTCATCATTAAGTTTGTCTAAGAGATTCAAGGTTGGGCGGAGATGTCATGTCTAGTATTGATATCTCCCAACGAATTTTGAATTTTTAATTTAGAATTTCGAATCAATTTTGAATGTCAGAATGTTTTAATAATTAAATCATTCAGATTTTATTCAAAATTCAGAATTCGTAATTCAAAATTGCCAAATTATGTCCGAACTACTCACAAAACTAGGCATCGACTGGAAACTATTGATCGCCCAAATAGTCAATTTTTTGGTGCTTCTTTTCATCCTCTGGAAATTTGCCTACGGTCCGGTGCTCGCGATGCTCGAGAAGCGCCAGAAAAAGATTGAAAAGGGTCTTGCCGACGCGGATGAGGCGCACAAAAAGCTGGCCGAAAGTGAGGAAAAGCAGAAACAAATTCTTCGAAAAGCCCGGGAGGATGCCAAAGGAATTGTTGAAAATGCGCGGCTGCAGGCGGAGAAATCAAAAGCGGAAATCGCGGTAGAGGCCAAAGCGCAGGCGGAGAAAATCATTTCAGGCGCGAGAATTGAGATCGAGACGGAGAAAGCGAAGAGCATTGCTGAAATAAAGTCTGAAATTGGAGGATTGGTTGTCGCGGCGACAGAGAAGATTATTGGAGAGAAGATGGACGAGAGAAAAGATAAGGAGTTGGTTGAAAAGAGTTTAAAATAATTTTGAATTTTTAATTTCAAATTTCGAATCAATTTTGAATGACTGAATTTCAAATGTTTCAAACATTGATTCGTTCAGGTTTCATTCAAAATTCAGAATTCGAAATTCAAAATTCCCATGCGCATCAGCGCTCGACAATACGCCCAAACTTTATACGAAATGACTGATGGCAAATCGAAGCCGGAAATTGAAAAATCCGTCGTCAGTTTCGCGCGCTATATATATAGGAATAGGAAACTCGGTCTGGCGGAGAAGATAATCGAACAATTTGCGGCCATATACAACAAAAAAAAAGGCATCGTAGAGGCGGAAGTTGTGACGGCGCGAAAACTGCCGGGACCGCAAATGAACAAAGTCAAAAGTTTTGTCAAAGAAAAATACCAGGCGGATGAGGTGGTTTTGAAAAATACGATTGACGAGAGCATAAAAGGCGGGATGATCATCCGAGTGGGAGAAGAGGTGGCGGATGGGAGCGTGGCAGAGAGATTGGGGGCGTTGAAGAAAATATTATCTAATTAATTTTGAATTTTTAATTTCGAATTTCGAATGAATTTTGAATGACAGAATTTCTAATGTTTCAAAATTAGAACATTAGGATTTGATTCAAAATTCAAAATTCGAAATTCAGAATTGATAAACTATGTCAAAAGATTTCATCATCGAGTCTCTCAAAAAACAAATCTCCGGCTGGAAAGCCGAAACCAAATCCGAAAAAATCGGCCGGGTCATTGAAGTTGGCGACGGGATCGCGCGTGTCAGCGGCCTTTCGGATGCTATGGCGAGCGAAATGCTGGAGTTTATCACGGATAAAGCGGATGGGGCGGATAAGGGCGGATCGGTTTTCGGTGTGGCTCTCAACCTTGAAGAAGACCAGGTCGGAGCGATGATTTTGGGCGAATATGAAAAAATCAAAGAAGGCGACACGGTGAAATCAACCGGGAAAATTCTTTCCGTTCCTGTCGGTGAAAACATGATCGGCCGGGTGATCAATCCTCTCGGGCAGGCTGTTGACGGAAAAGG
>JAQUQQ010000036.1 GCA_028716005.1 Candidatus Moraniibacteriota bacterium
AGTGGCCGAAAGCAGCACACTGCTAATGTGTTGAGCTCGCAAGGGCTCCGTGGGTTCGAATCCCACCCTCTCCGCCAAATGTAACTTCCGCTTCCGAAAGGAAATCGGATGACCGCGCCGCAGGCGCGGAATGGGGCAAAAAACGGCGTCGCTTCGCGACAAACTCGCTGGGGACGGGCGCGCCGAAGCGCGCGGATTTGTCACGAACCATAGGGTTCGTTCCGATTTTTTGGACAAATAACTTCATTTTGTGAAAGTCAGGGTTGTTTGCCAAAAAATCGGCTTGTTTCGTATCTAAAATCCATTCCCGCAAGGGTTCGACCCACTTGTTTCTTCCGCTTTCAAAATCTTTCATTCCCTCTTTCAAAGCGGCGAGAGCGCGCATATTTTCATCTTTCTTTTTCAAATATATTTCCTTTGGTATATCGCCATCGAGATAGGTTGAAATAAGCTTTTCCAAGCGCGCCTCGCTTGCTTTGATTTTATTGGAAAGATTTTGAACCTCGCTTTGCGACGCTCCAATTTCCTCGCGCTCCCACTCTTTCACTTTCGCGAGCATCCAATCAGTGTAGCGATCGCAAAGCGAGATTGTTTGAAGCCGTGCCTTGATTTGTTCGGCAAGGTCTTTTTCTTGCAGATAGGATTGCGAACAGCGACCGCGCTTTTTCGAGCACCGATAATAGCGATACTTTGTGCCATGACGATTTGTCGTCCATTGTGCGGAAATCATAGAATCGCACTCGCCACATCGAAAAAGTCCGGTAAAAGGAAAATCGTGTTTGTTTTTCCTTTTACGCGGTCGCGACTTCTCTTGCAATACCTTCTGTACGGCTTCAAACAATTGCGGAGAAACAAGTGACTCAAAGTTTCCATCAAACGGCTACTTACCAATCGTGCCTACTTGGGATTTATTAAACACAAAGACGAATGGTTTGATGGAAACTTTGGCAAGTGGCGTTCCGTTGCGAGATACCACGCCTAAGTCCGCCAAAAATAAGCCGAGAGATTTCAGCGTATGCGTCCCTTTGGCATATTCTTCAAAAGCACGGAGAACAATCCGAGCGTTTATCGAGTGCGGTTCAATGTTTCTAATTTTCGGATTGTTCTCGTAGCCAAAGGGCGCAAGGTTCAGCCATTCACCACGGCGCAATTTTTGGCGGACGCCTCTTTTGATATTTTCGCTCAAATTGTCCGAATAATATTTAGATTGCCCGAACGCCACTTGCAACATAAAAAGCCCTTGCGGGGTTGGTTCAAACCAAAATGTCGGAAAGCGCAAAGACACGATCTTGCGAGTATCAACGGCATAGATAATTTTTCCGCCATCAACGGAGTTACGAGCAAGACGATCAGGGTGCCATGCCAGAATACCAACGCCATCACTTCGCTCCACTTGTTCCATCATTTTTCCAAACACTTTACGCCCCGGTGTCTTTGCGCTTTTCGACTCTTGAAACTCCGCAAGGATTTCAAGATTTTCTTTACGCGCATATTCACGAAGCTCAAAGAGTTGAGCTTCAATAGACATTACTTGTCTATCATCATCCTCTGATGATTTGCGAGCGTAAAGAAAATATTTTGGTTTGGACATATTCATATAGCTTTTAGATACGAAACAAGGACAAATCCGCGCGCTTCGGCGCGCCTGTCCCCAGCGAGTTTGTCGCGAAGCGACGCCGTTTTTTGCCCCATTCCGCGCCTGCGGCGCGGTCATCCGGTTTCCTTTCGGAAGCGGAAGTTACATTTGGCGGTGAAATATTAACCTTTGCGCGAACCCATTTTGAACAAAACAACTGACTCTGCGCGCCTCGGGCGCGCTCCGCGCGGCAAACCCAAAAATTTCCTTTCATTTTTTTGTGCGGCTCCCCCCAGACCCCCCGCCGCAAGGCGGAAAATTTGAAAGGAAGGAAATTTTTGGTTTGCTCCGCCGCTTGCCATAGATTCGTTGACTAAAATGTGTTGATTGGTTATCATTATAATAAGCAATTTGGAAATGGTTTACTACAATTAGTATATTATAATGGTTAATCTATGGCAAGCAAATTAGGCGACAATATCCGTAAGCTACGGCAGAAGAAAGGCATATCCCAAGATCGCCTCTCCAAAGAGGCGGATTTGGCTTTGAATACTGTTGTTAAAATGGAAACTGAAGAAAATCCAAATCCGACTACTGAGACATTACAAAAAATCGCCAAAGCGTTAGGCGTTACGGTTGGCGATTTATTCAAGTAAAATTATGGCTTTATTTTCAATCAACAATGGCAATGTAAAGAAAATCCCGCCCATCAAGGTTGGATTGGAAAGGGATATACAGAAAATCTTTGAGGAAAATCTCAACGAGATTTTGAACATCACTTTTCTTGCGAGCGAATACTCAACGAGTTTCGGTGGGCGGATTGATTCGCTTGGTATTGATAACAACGGCTCGCCAGTAGTCATTGAGTACAAGCGAAGTCAAAACGACAATGTGATCAACCAGGGGCTTTCATATCTCCGATGGCTTTTGGACCATAAAGCCGATTTTGAGGTTTTGGTGCAAAAAGCAAAAGTGAATATTGATATTGATTGGGCTTCCCCTCGTGTTATCTGCGTTGCCGAAAGCTACAACAAATTTGATTTAGATACTGCCGACTTGCTACCTATCAACATTGAGCTTTTGAAATTCCGTATTTACCAAAACAATATACTTTTGGTTGAGCCGGAGACACAGCAAAAAGTCCGCATTTCAACATCAAAAGTTTTTGACAAGGGAAAGAAAGAAAAAGCAATCAAGGAAAAAGTCAGATACACACTTGAAGACCATCTCGGCGGAATCAGTCCAAAAGCCAAGAAAATTTTTGAGGCAATCAACGAAAAAATCGTTGCTCTTGATGAGTCCATTATCGTTGAGCCGAAAGCAAAATATATTGCCTACAAACTGGCAACGAATTTTGTTGATATTGTTGTAAAGCAATATGGACTCAAAATTTTTCTAAATGTACCAAGCGGCGAGCTCAATGATCCGCACGGCATTGCTCGCGACCTTACCAAGCCGAAGAAAATTGGGCATTGGGGCAATGGCGATTATGAAGTGAAGCTCGAAAAGGAAGAAGAAATTGACCAAGTTTTCGAACTTATCAAGCAAAGTTATACCTACAACAAATAGCTTATGGAAAATACTTTTGAAAAAATTTTGAAAGACGGCGTTGCAAAGGGATATTTTCGTTTGCATAACGACGGCGCAAAAATTGAGTATCTGCCATCCGGACACAAGGAGAATCTGAAAGACCCAGAAGAAAGGGTGCGCGCCGAGTATTATTTCAATCTCGTTACAAAATATCGTTACCCCGCAAAGCGCATTGAGCTTGAGGTGGAAATGCCCGACCGCACACCGGAACGCTACGCGGACATTGTTATTTACGAAGACGACGCCAAACAAAAACCATATATCGTCGTTGAGTGCAAAAAAGACGGAATAAGCGATGCAGAATTTGAACAAGCGACCAAACAAGCAATAGCCAATGCGCGTGTGCTTCATTCTCCATACGCGAATTGTGTTGCCGGAAATACTCGGCGCGCAATGGAAACGGCAATTTGGAACGACAAAGAACCGGAAAAAGCGACAATCACCGACATCCCGATTTCCTACGGAAAGATTGAGGAGTTTCGCTACAAAAAGGGCGATCCCGATTGGGATTTGAAAGTTGCCGACCGCACGGAATTAAAACTGGCATTTCAGAAATCGCAGGATACGCTCTGGGCTGGCGGAAAACGCGCACCGACCACCGCCTTTGATGAGTTTGCAAAAATCATTTTCGTCAAAATCCGTGACGAGAAAAAAGGCAGAAAGACGGGCGATCCCTATGACTTTCAAATAAAAACGCACGAAAGCGCTGAAAGCGTTTACAAGCGAATTAACGCAATCTATGAAGAAGCGAAAGAGCGCGACCCCGAAGTTTTCAAAGAGAGCTTGAAGGTTGAGCCGGAAGAACTTTATACCGTCGTTGAGCACTTGCAAGCTCTTTCGCTCTCCAAAACTGATTTGGACACCAAAGGCGTTGCCTTTGAGCAGTTTATGGAGGACTTTTTCAAGGGCAAAAGCGGGCAATACTTCACGCCTCGCGAAATCGTCAATTTTGCCGTCAAGATGATGGATATAAAAAATGATGATCTTGTTTTGGATCCCGCCTGTGGCTCCGGTGGTTTCCTTTTGCACGCGCTTGATGAAGTGCGCCAGCAAGCCGAAGAATACTACGAAGACGACGAAGCGGAAAAATTCCGATATTGGCACGATTTTGCCCAAAACAATCTTTTTGGCATTGAAATAAACGATTCAATCGCTCGCGTTGCCAAAATGAACATGATTATTCACGATGACGGACACACAAATGTTATCGGGCACGACGCACTAAATGATATTGAGCGAATGACGGCAAAAAATCCTGGCTTTGCACGCAACCGTTTTGACTTTATTGTTACCAATCCGCCATTCGGCGCAAATGTAAAACGAAGTGAACACCCCTACCTTGAAAAATATGTGCTTGGACAAAACGGCAAGAAAACGCGCAATAATCAAAAAACAGAGATACTTTTCATTGAGCGATGTATTGAATTTCTAAAGCCAGGCACGGGACAAATGGCGATTGTTTTGCCGGACGGCATACTTACCAATTCATCGCTTCAATATGTACGCGACTTTCTCATGGAGCGAACGCAGATTTTAGCTGTTGTCAGTATGCCGATATTTGCTTTTGCTCATTACGGCGCGGCAGTTAAATCATCGCTTGTTTTTGTTCGTAAAAAGGAAGTGGGAGAAAAACTTGGGAAATACAAAATCTTTATGGCAATAGCCGATCACATCGGCTACGAGGCTACCGGAAAGCTGGACCCCAAAAACGACTTACCAATAATTTTGGAAAAGTACCATGAGTTCAAAAAATAATATGCCAAAGCAGAAGCAAAAATCACCGGAAACATTTATCGTTTGGAGCGACGAGGTAGTAAGCCGTCTTGATCCATTTTTCTATCGTCCAGTATTCAAGAAATTAATTGCGTCCATAAACGATACCGAACATGAGGCGATACCGCTCGGAGACATCGTTGAGTTTTCTGTGGCTGGTGATTGGGGTGAAGATCCAAATACCTTTGAACCAAATCCCGATTACACTCTTTGCAACGTTTTGAGAAATACAAATTTTGACAATAAATATAATCTTAACTTTGACGATGTAGCACAAAGATATGTGCGAAACGACAAAGTGGAGAAGCTGGCGTTGCAAAAGGGAGAGATTTTGATTGAAAAATCGGGCGGTAGCCCAGTACAACCCGTTGGCAGAGTCGCCTTTGTGGAGGAATTACCTTTTGAAAATCCCGTTGTGTTTAGTAACTTCCTACAAAAAATAAAAATCGCCGACGATGGATTTTTACCCGAGTATGTATTCACATACTTACAGGCAATTTATCACCTAGGCTACACCGAGTTTTTGCAGAACCAAACAACAGGTATTAAAAATTTGCGTCTTGACGATTTCTTTAATATCAAAATCATCAAACTACCGAAAACCGAACAGAAGAAAGTGGCAAAATTTGCTTTTGATATGAGAGAGAAAGCAAAGAGGTTGGAATTGCAGGCATTAGAAACTCTTGATTCGGTAGATGATTATGTTCTAGGCGAGCTCGGCATCGCCACCGAGAGAGAGAGAGAGAGAGTAAGTGACGCCGCGCAAATTTGGCAAATTTGGAGCGATGTTATCGAGCGACGCCTTGACCCAATGTATTTTCACCCCGAGCGTATGAGAGCCATAGAATCAATTAAAAAATCAAATCTGCCGATCTCGCAGTTGAGCGAAGTGGTGAATTTCCGGCGCGAAATCGTCAGCGAAATTCCCGAAAATTTGCCGTATGTCGGATTGGAAAATATTATTTCAAATTCCGGCGAGTATGTGGAAACCGGCGAGAAAGAAAGTGTGAGCAGTGCGTTTGTATTCAAAAAAGGCGATGTGCTTTTCCCAAAGTTGCGCCCGTATCTCAATAAGGTTTTCTATGCCGATTTTGACGGCGTTTGCTCAACAGAATTTCATGTTTTGGAAGCGCAAAAATGCAGTCCATTTTTCCTATTCTCGTTTTTAAGCCGCTCGGTTGTTGTTGAGCAAACAAGCCGATTGATGACAGGCAACACT
Organism: Candidatus Moraniibacteriota bacterium; assembly: GCA_028716005.1. GTDB lineage: Bacteria > Patescibacteriota > Minisyncoccia > Moranbacterales > UBA11712 > UBA11712. The sequence goes on from JAQUQQ010000036.1 coordinate 6,159, forward strand.
TTGCCGCGCTTGCAAACAGACGATGTGAAAGAATTACTCGTGCCGATTCCAAAAGAGGAAAAGCAAGAAAAAATCACAAGCGGTGTAAGGAGTTACTACGAAAAAATGCGAAACTTGCGGGAGGAAGCGACAAGTATTTTATCCGGCGCGCAAGCACAAGTTGAGCAAATGATTTTAGCGTAATTATGTTTATCCAAAAAATCACCATCAAAAATTTTCGACTCTTTCCCTCGGAAAGCGAATTTACGATTGATGACATCAATACTCCCGACGACACAAATGAAGGTTCGGGCTTGAATGTTTTTGTTGGTGAAAACGGCAGTGGAAAAACTGCACTTTTGGACGCTTTCGCCTTGCCGATTTTGGAATACAAAACTGAAAATTTTGGAATTGATAACTTCAACGACACAAGCAAAAAAGTTGAGATAAGCATTTATTCTAAAGACGAATTTGAAGTTGATGGAACAATGCCCAAGGGTTCATTCAAGTCAAAAGGATTTGCTTTTGAGGCAGGCGTGCGTTCAAGAGGGGCAAAAAGCTACCTCTCATCAATTGTCGTCAATGATCAGAAGTTTATAAAAGTAGACCCATCGAAACCGGCGGACAATAGCCCTGATTTACGGGTAAACGTAAACAATCCATTCAAGGGTAAACGGTTTAATGAAAATGACGTGCTTTTTCTGGACAGAAACAGACTATTCCAAACACGATCGGGAAATTTCAATACGACACGCTTTGATCGCCTGATGGAGGATTTTAGCTATCAGTATCTGAAAAGTGCAGAGGCAGATATTGCAAACTTGAACGACGACTTGGACGATAAAATCAAAAAGGACAAAGTTGAGCATAGTTTTTTAGCCGAAGCTCTAAAAAAGTTTGAGGAAATTAGCGGCGCGCAAGTTAAACTAGATTTTTTGGATAATTACGAGCCATTCAAAAATGCCTTCTTTGCCGCAAGGAAAGACAATAATCAGCAAATTTCTTTAAGCAATCTTGGTTCGGGTTATGAAATGATTTTTGCGCTTCTGTATTCGTTTTATCTTGCCCAACAGAGTGGAAAACAATTGATTGTGTTGATTGATGAGCCAGAATTGCATTTACATCCAAGATTGCAAGAAAAATTTGTTGAGTTTTTATTGGAGTTTTCCAAAAAGGCGCAGATACTTCTCGCTTCTCATTCTCCGCTATTAGTTAAACAGCTTTCAGAAAACGACAAGGTTAAAATCCGAGTTTTGGAAAATGACGGTCAGAAAATATCTGAAATTGAAAATCGGGTTTTGCCTTATGTATCAGCAAACGAAACAAATTTTTTGGCGTTCAATTTGGCAACGGAAGAATACCACAATGAACTTTACGAAGAATTAAAATCGCTCCACGGAGTTAGTAAAGATTATAAGACGTTTGATAACGACTTCTTCGTTACCACAAAAGGTGAGACGAAAAATTCGCCGTGGCGAGGCAATCAGAACGAGGTTAGCGTCCATACTTTTATAAGAAATCAAATTCATCACCGAAACGAGAACGGAAAGGCGGACTATAACGATTTGAAATCATCCATCAAAAAAATGCGTAGTTTCTTTTCGTCCCCATAAGGGAGCTAGATTTTGCGTTTTACAATTTCTCCTAAAACGCAAAATTTATTTTGCGCGCGCACTGGGAGGGTGGGGCAAGCACAAAGAGTTACCACTGACATCACCGAAGCCACAGAGCGAACACGAAGCAAGCACCGAGCAGGCATCGCGAACGAATGTGAGCGGCCAATGCGAGGTGATTGCGAAGTGTGAGCGGACGACAAAACTACCACCAAACGCGGAGAGGAAGCGCCTCGGGCCGACGCGAACGACGGAAAAAGGGCGACACCACGCTACCACCAATGATATACTTTACTTACTAGCCCTTTTGAAGGAGTGAAGCGGCGGAGCAAACCAAAAATTTCCTTCCTTTCAAATTTTCCGCCTTGCGGCGGGGGGTCTGGGGGGAGCCGCACAAAAAAATGAAAGGAAATTTTTGGGTTTGCCGCGCGGAGCGCGCCCGAGGCGCGCAGAGTCAGTTGTTTTGTTCAAAATGGGTTCGCGCAAAGGTTAATATTTCACCGCCGGCCAATAAATCCGCTAAGGCGGTTTTTTTATCCGCGGGCCACAGCAATACCGACGATCTTTTTAGCGCCAGCTTTTTTTAAGACTTTAGCGCACTCTGCCATAGTGGAGCCGGTAAGATAAAGATCATCTACCAGCAAGATTTTCTGCCCTTTTATTTTTTCCGGATATTGGCAGATAAAGGCATTCTCCACGCCTTCTTTCGTTTCTTTAGCCCTGACTAAATTA
>JAQUQQ010000037.1 GCA_028716005.1 Candidatus Moraniibacteriota bacterium
GTTGCCATTTTGCGCGGCCTCAAAGAAAAATATGAAGTTCATCACGGGGTGCGCGTCACGGATGGGGCGATTGTCGCGGCGGCGAATCTTTCGAACCGCTATATCACCGACCGCAATTTGCCCGACAAAGCGGTGGACCTCATTGATGAGGCCGCTTCGGCCCTCCGGATGGAAATCGACAGTTTGCCGGCTGAAATTGACGATCTTGAACACCAGAAAAGAAAATTGGAAATTGAAAAAGAAGCTATCAAGAAAGAGAAAGACAAATATTCGAAGAATCGCCTCAAAGAAATCGAAAAAAAACTGGCCGACATCAAGGAAAAAGTCGACAGCTGGAAGTTGCAGTGGAAGAGCGAGAAAAATCTCATCTCAAAAATCAGATCTCACAAAGGCGAAATCGACCGCTTGAAAAGCGATTCAGATATAATGGAGCAAAAAGGGGAACTCGCCAAAGTGGCCGAAATCCGCTATGGAAGGATTCCGGAGCTTGAGAAAAAAATAAAAGCCGAGCAAAAAAAATTGGTGGTTCTTCAAAAGAAAAATCCAATTTTGAAAGAAGAAGTGGGGGAAGAAGACATTGCCAAAGTCGTTTCCCGCTGGACGGGAATCCCGGTAGCCAAGATGCTTGAAGGAGAGATGGAAAAACTTTCGAGGATCGAAGAGGTTCTCAAAAAGCGGGTCGTCGGCCAGGATGAAGCTATTCAAGCCGTGGCCCATGCCCTTCGCCGGTCGCGCGCCGGAATTTCCGAAGAAAACCGGCCAATTGGATCTTTCATTTTTCTCGGGCCGACGGGTGTCGGAAAAACTGAGCTCGCCAAAGCCCTTTCCGAGTTTTTGTTCAATGACGAAAACGCCATGATCCGGGTGGATATGAGCGAATATATGGAACAGCACTCGGTGGCCAAAATCACCGGCTCGCCTCCGGGATACATCGGCTATGAAGAAGGCGGACAGCTCACCGAAAAAGTACGCCGCCGGCCATACAGCCTCATTCTCTTTGACGAAATTGAAAAAGCCCATCATGATGTATTTAACGTCCTTCTCCAAATTCTGGACGAAGGCCGCCTCACGGATGCCAAGGGGCGGGTAGTCAATTTCAAAAACACAGTCATTGTGATGACCTCGAACGTTGGTTCGGAAATAATCTACAAAATGCAGGATTTCGGTTTTCGAGATGGAAAAATAGAAAAGATGGTTCTGCGCGAAGAGGAGATGAAAGAAAAAGTGATGCAGTCGCTCAGGGAAAAATTCAAGCCGGAATTTTTGAACCGGGTTGATGAAACCATCATTTTCCATCCGCTCGGAGCCGAACAGATCAAAAAAATCATCGAGCTTCAGCTGGAAATGGTGCGAAAACGCCTCCTTCAAAAAAATATCAAGCTGGAAGTGAACCAGGACGCGGAAGAGCTTCTCGCCAAATCCGGTTTTGATCCGGTTTTCGGGGCGCGGCCTCTGAAGCGCGCCATCCAAAGCCTGGTTTTGGACGAGCTGGCCCTTCGGATAATCGAAAGGAAAATAAAAGAAGGCAGCCGGGTGAAGGTCGGAGCAAAAGGCGGAAAAATAGTTTTGGCGTAAAATCAAAAATTTATGATTTGGGAGTTCAGTATTTTTTTTCTGACCCTCGTATATTTCGGGGCACTCTGGATGGCTTTCAGCAGTCCAGCCAGTTTTCTTTGGGGAGGAATTATTTTTCTTCTGGTTTTGCTTGTGGGCGTGAAATGGATGACGCGCAAATATCTACATTTTGTCATTCCCGCTTTTCTTTTTGTCGGTTCAGTTCTTCTTTTGCCGCTCATTGATTCACCGGCCGAATCCAAAGCCTTTCTGGTTCTTTCTTCAGGAGTATTCTACTTGGCGATTCTTGGCTCTTACCGGCTCGGGAAATATAAAAAAGACCTCACTGCCAAAGCAATGCTGAATCTCGCGGCTCTTTCGGCTCTTTTCTGCTGGTTCACCGCGATCTATGGCTGGTATCTCAATATTGCCCTGCCGTCCTGGATAATCATGATTATTTTCGTGTTGGTCACCTTTCCCGTTTCCTACGCCTTGCTCGTCATCAATGAGCTCAAAATGAACCGCAGCCAGCGGGTCCTTTATTCAATTTTTCTTTCCTATCTTATGGCGGTGGCGATCTGGCTTCAAAACTCTTGGCCTTTTGGCTATTTGACAACCGGTGTGATTGCCCTTATAATCTTCTATTCGGGGTGGGACATTGTCCGGAATTATTTTCTGGACAGGATGACCATAAAAAGGCTGACATTCAGCGTAGTTTTTCTTGTCGGAGCGGCTTCGCTTTTGCTCCTCAGCGCGAAATGGTATCCGGCTATTTAGTCCAATGGAAAATAAAGTTAGCAAAAAAAAAGGAGGAAAAGGTTGGGTCCGAAAAATTGTCCGGCTCGTTTTTTTTGTTGCGTTTGTCTTCATTCTTTCGGGAGCCAGCCTTGTTGTCATTGACCGCTATTTGTTTCCATATCTCGCGACCGTGAAATGGGCGGGGAAATATAATTTTTTCAAAAAAGCCACCGAGGACGTGGTGGTCGTGAACAAAACCGAGCAGGTGACGGTTTCCGAAGACCAGACCATTTCCAGCTATTCAAACGAATCAGCTTCGAGCGTCGTGGAGATCCTGTCTTCAAAAGAGGGAAACAAAAATCCGGGAAAAATGGGAGACACGAGCTTTGTGAAATATGGGAGCGGCCTGGTCATTACGGCCGACGGATTGATTTTAACATATAAAGACGCTGTCATGGACGGCCAGGTGAAATATCGCGTCTTTACCCAAAAAGATAAATCTTTTGACGCCCGGCTGGTGGCAGTGGATAATTTCACCAATCTTGCTCTTCTCAAAATTGACGGCGTCGAAAATTTGCCCGTGGCTTCTTTCATTGCTCCCGAGGACATGAAAACCGGCATGAAAGCCGTCGCGATCGGCAGAAGCGGAAATAATTTTCAACTGATTTTCAAATCCGGACTAGTGAGCCAATATGACTCTGGTTTCTCGCTGGCGGGAGCATTGCCGCTTTCGGAAAAGCTTCAGGGAGTCTATGTGGCTGATTTTGACATGAGCGAGGAAGGAGATGAGAGAGTGGTAGGAGGGGCCGTGGCGAATTATGGCGGGAACGTGATTGGGATTCTGGGCGTGCGAAAAATATCCGACCAAAAACAATATTTCATCATTCCTTCGGACCGCCTTCAAGAACTGGTAAACCAATATATTTCAACCGGGTCAGTGAAACGAGGGGCGCTGGGGGTTTATTATATGCCTCTCACCAGTGAATCGGCGGCACTATTCGGCAGTTCGGACCGGGGAGCCCTGGTGTATTCACCGAGCGGGCAGCAAGGCCTCGCGGTCATTTCCGGAAGCGCGGCGGAAAAAGCGGGGATGAAGATTCAAGATGTTATCGCATCCGTGAACGGCGAAGAGGTGAATTCAGAAAACAATCTGGCGCGTCTTGTTTCGAAATATAAACCGGGGGAGATGGTCGAATTAAAGATTATAAGAGATGGCAAGGAAGTGGCTATTCCAGTAGTACTCGAATAATAGGACAAAATTAAAAATTTAAAAATAAAAATGCAAAATGACAATGTAAAATCCAAAAATATTTTTACATTTTGAACTGTCATTTTAATTTTTGATATTTGCATTTTGCATTATTCCTTGACAGTTAGCTAAAAGTTTAATAGTCTATACAAGTGATTTTTAGAAAGAAATATTATGTTAGCCGTAATAAAGACAGGTGGAAAGCAATATCTTGTCAAAAAGGGAGATAAGATAAAAATTGAAAAAATCGAAGGGAATGTCGGAAACGCGGTGAAATTTTCCGAAGTTTTGTTCATGGGCGATGAAAAATCCGTGAAAGTCGGAAATCCTTTTTTGAAAGGCGCAACGGTCGAAGGAAAAATTCTGAAGCAGGCAAAAGCAAAAAAAGTTTGGGGCATCAAATATAAGGCCAAAAAGAGGTATAAAGTCAAATTTGGCCACCGGCAGATGTTCACGGAAGTGGAAATTAGCAAGATATAATCTCGATATTTATACAAAAAAATAACCCCGACGTCACGCCGGGGTTTTTTAGAAGAATATTCCAAGATTCCTAAAGCTCGGCTTTAGGAATGGCTCAAAGCTCGGCTTTAGGAATGGCTCAGGAATGATATTTTTCGAATTTTTTTATAACGCTAACCGCGATCAATCCGCCGGCAAGGGCCGTGAAAAGTTGCGGCCATTGCATCATGACGAGCAGAGGGCTCGCGACTTTTATGAAATAGGAAGTGACGGCAAAAAGAAAAGCAAATTTCAGCAAAGAAGCAAAACTCATGGCGAAAACAAGACTTGGAAACTTTGTTCCCAAGTTTGTTTTTCGGACGGAATAGAATGCGGCGATCATAATTATATTCGACAAAATAATAAACGGAATCAAAACCGCCATAGGCGCGGGGAGAAGGCCGCGGAAAAGGGCGATTGAAGAAGGCAAAATGGCGACCAAAGCGGTGTTCACGAATCCGATCCGCCAAACGGCCAAAAACAAAATAGCGTTGACAATCGTTCCGGTAATCCACTGATTTTGAGGGGTGTGGGCAAGAAGGGCGGGGAGAACAATGGCGGCGAGAGTGAAGACGAGGGTCCAAGCGAGGTCTCTGGTTTGATAGGAAAAAAGAGGATAGGTCTCCGCGAGTACTTTTTCTTGATAATTGTTTTGCATAATCTTGATTAGACTTTACAATTTATATTCATATTTTAAAGCAGTTTATTCTTTTCCGCAATTATGCTAAAATACCTCCATGTCTCTTCAAAAGATTCTTCTTCGTTTTGAGCCGAAGCCGGAAAATTTGCTTCGAGTGCTCAAAGCCGTTCAAAAAGAAAACAAATACATCGGAAAAAAGGAATGCGAACAAGTTGCCGAATACTTTTCGGCGCCTTTGGCGCGGGTATACAGCTTCGCTAGTTTTTTCAGCGGGATCCGGACCAAGAAGGAAGACAAGAAAATAATCAGGGTTTGTTCCGGCGGGCCGTGCCTTTCGGAAGATTCGTCGAAAGTTGCCCACCAGATTGAAATGCTGCTTCATATTGAGGCCGGAAATGACGCCCATCCAAAATACAAATTGGAATACATGAGTTGCCTCGGGCTTTGCGACCGCGGTCCGGTGGTGATGGTCGATGAAAATATTTTTGAAAAAGTGAAACCGGAGAATGTGGATGATATTATACAGAGTTACTTATAGTCTTTGGTAACAAGGTTATTGGCAGTGAGTTTGGTTGTTGGTCTTTAGTCATTAGTATCTTTCTAATAACCAGTGACTAATGACTTGTCTTACAGCCTATGACCAATGTAACCAATGACATATTATAAATGCAAATACTAACGAAAAATTGGCACAAAATTGATCCACTGAATATAGACAGCTATATAAGGACCGGCGGGTATGAGGCCCTGCAAAAAGCCATCCGGGAAATGAAGCCGGCAGAAGCTATTGATGAAGTGAAAAAATCCGGACTGCGTGGAAGGGGCGGGGCCGGTTTTCCAACGGGCGAAAAATGGGAACTTGCCGCGAAAACTCCGGCCAAAGAAAAATATTTTATTTGCAACCTAGACGAATCAGAGCCGGGTGCCTATAAAGACCGGATAATCGCTGAAAAAAATCCTCATCAGATCATAGAAGGGCTTCTCATCGGCGCTTTCGCCGTCGGCGCCAAAAAAGCCTTTATTTATATAAACGGACACTATCAAAAGCAAGATGAAATTCTGAAAATCGCGCTTGAGCAGGCTCGGGAAAAAGAATTTGTCGGACGTTCTGTGATAGGAAGCGCGGTTGATATTGAAATTGATATTTTTCAGGGAGCCGGCGCCTATATCTGCGGTGAAGAAACGGCGCTCATAAACTCAATCGAAGGAAAACGGGGCGAGCCGAGGCTGAAACCGCCCTATCCGCCGGTCGCGGGTCTTTTCGGGAAGCCGACAATTGTGAACAACGCGGAAACCTTGGCCAATGTTTCGTATATCATCAAGCGAGGAGCCAAAGTTTTTTCAGAAATTGGGGCGGCTGTTTCCCCCGGGACGAAACTTTTTGTTCTCGAAGGGGCGGTGAAAAACCGGGGAATTCACGAAGCGCCTCTCGGAACAACAGCCCAGGAATTGGTTTACAACTCTCTTTATGGCGGGGGACTCGAAGACGGAAAAGAATTTTGGTTCGCGCAAATTGGTGGCGCTTCGGGAAGATTGATGCCGGTCGGAAAGCTTGACCAGCCTTTGGTCTATGGAAAATGCGAATATCCGTTGGGTTGCGGATCTATTTTCGTAGCGGATAAAAACGCAGATCTCAAGGATTTGCTTTTTTCCTGGGCGGATTTCTTTCACCGGGAATCTTGCGGAAAATGCGTGCCGTGCCGTGAGGGAACCTATCGGCTATGGGAAATCGCCAAACGCCTGAAGAGCGATGACTTGCTCGAGCGGGACAGGAAAAATATCGAAGATATTTTATGGACGCTCTCGAATACGACCTTTTGTCCGCTGGGGAATTTCGCCTCTGTCGCTTGGTCAGACGCGATAAAGATGTTTCCTGATAAAATTTTCAATGATCAATGATCAATTTTCAATATTTGAAAATTTAGTCATTGAAAATTGGTTGTAAATTGAAAAATGATAATTGAAAATTATTCAAAATGCAGATAAAAATAAATAACAAATTATACGAAGCCGATCCGAGCGATACTATCCTCTCCGTCTGCAAAAGAAACGGAATTCCCATTCCGACTCTTTGTGCGCATCCGGACTTGTTGCCGAGCGAGGGCGTTTGCCGGATGTGCCTTGTGGAAACAAGTCAGTCGAAAGGCTTGGTTTCTTCTTGCACCGAGAAAGTCTCCGAGGGACTGGAGATCCAAACGGAAACAGAAAACGTGAATCGGGCGAGGAAAATAAATCTGGAACTTCTTTGGGCGGATCACGCCGGAAAATGCGCGTCCTGCAAAAAGAATGGGCGGTGCGAACTGCAAAATTTGGCGAAAGATTATAAAGTTGATGAATTCAAATTTGTCCCGCGGCGAAAGGAGCTCAATGCAGCAGATGAGCTGGATTTACTGAAGGACAATTGGTCGCATGTGGCGGTAGACGAGAAAAATTCGAGCATTGCCCGCGATAGCCAGTATTGCATTGAATGCCGGCGATGCGTCGGAATCTGCCGCGATATGCAGACGGTGGAAGCCTACGGGACGAATTACCGCAGTTCCGAGACGAATGTCGGGACGCCTTTCGAAATTCCGCTTGATTGCATTTTTTGCGGGCAATGCAGCGCGGTTTGCCCGACGGCGGCCATAACCGAAAAAGATGACATCGAAAAATTTGAAAAAGCCCTTGAGGATCCGAAAAAAATGGTGGTCGTCCAGACGGCGCCTTCGGTGCGTTTCACTCTCGGGGAAGAATTTGGCGAAGCTTCCGGCACGTTTTGGGAGGGGAAGCTGGTCGCGGCTCTCAAAGAGCTCGGGTGCGACAAGGTTTTTGACACGGTTTTGGGAGCGGACCTCACAATCATCGAAGAAGCGCATGAGCTGATAAAACGCATCAAAAACAAAGGGCCTGCCCGCAATGCTTCGCATAGCGATGCAGGCGGGCCGTTCCCGATGTTCACCAGCTGCTGCCCCTCGTGGGTTTTATATATTGAAAAATATTATCCGGAATTTATTCCCAATCTTTCGAGCTGCAAGTCTCCCCAGCAGATGCTCGCGCCGCTCGTGAAAACTTATTGGACTCAAAAAGAAAAAATAAACCCCGAACAAATTGTTTCGGTTTCGATTATGCCTTGCACTTCGAAAAAATATGAAGCGCAAAGAGAAGAAATAAACGCAAGCGGCCATCAGGATGTGGATATTGTTCTCACGGTTCGGGAACTGGCGAGATTGCTTCGAAAAAAGAAAATCGACCCGCGTGTTTTGAAAGAAAAAAAGTTTGATCCGGCGCTGGGAGTTTCAACCGGGGCGGGCGTGTTGTTCGCCCAAAGCGGGGGAGTGATGGAAGCGGCGCTTCGGACGGCGGTGGAAAAAATCACCGGCCAGGAGCTCGGTAAAGTGGAATTTGAGATGGTGCGCGGGGAGTCAGGCGCCCGCTGCGCGGAAATTGAAATTGATGGTCTGAAACTTCGGGTGGCAGTGGTGCACGAAATAAAAAACGCGAAAAATCTTCTCGCCGAAATGAAGAAAGGGAAAAGCGACTATCACTTTGTCGAAGTGATGGCTTGCCCGAATGGCTGCATCGGCGGAGGTGGCCAGCCGGTGCCAACCGGTCCGTCTGTCCGCAAGGCGCGTATCGCGGGAGTTATGGCGCGCGACAAAGGAATGCCGATTCGAAAATCCCACGAAAATCCGGCGCTCAAAAAAATATACAAAGAATTTCTCGGTCACCCCGGAAGCGAAAAAGCGGAAGAACTTTTGCATACGAA
>JAQUQQ010000038.1 GCA_028716005.1 Candidatus Moraniibacteriota bacterium
CGCTTTCATAGGCGGGATAAACCGTATCCCGGTCTCCCGAAAAGAAAACAACCGGGCAAGTCACATTTTCCAGGATCTTGGGAAGCTGTCCCTTGCACAGCTCCTTGAATTCCGCCCAGCGCTGGCGGCGTCTTCCCCATCCCCAGGGACTTTTTTGCTGGCCGCACATATCAATGAGCGGCTTGAGATAGTCATCCTTGGATCTCTTGGAACGGTGATACTCCCGCCGCAGTTTCGCACCCGAAGCAGCAAATCGCCACGCGAGAGCGGCTTTCGCCCAGAATCCGGATACCGGCCTAACCCCAGACGGATTCATAAGAACAAGCTTTTCCGAGGCGCGGGGACAGATCGCGGCGGCCTTGGCCAAAATCTCCGCTCCCATCGAATGCCCCACGAAATAGGCCTTGGAAAAGCCCGCTGTTTTCAGGATGTTTGTCGCGGCAACCGCGCAGTTGCGATAGAGACCGCCAAATTTATAGAAATTCGGTGGCGGATTTTCCGAATTTCCATACCCGGGAAAAGAGAGCAGAACGACGTCGAATCCCTCGCAGGCGAATGAAAACGCGAGCGGCGCAATCCCTTCCCATCCCGATCCCCAGCCTGTGGCGAGAAGAACGGGAGCCGCGCCGTGAAGAGGCGGTATTCCCGAAAACACACGGAAATCGATTTTCAGGGGGTATTTGTTGCTCTCACAGGGACGCCGCCGGTCCAGTTGACGGATAAATCCGGCCAGATATTCCAGTCTCTCTTCATACATGAATTTGCCCTCCCGCAAATTTTTTGTCGAATGTGCAGCAAACCAGCATAGCATTTTTTTGCCGCTTGTCAATATTCTGCGCTTTCGGACCGTATTTTTCACCGCAACTTATTCTGGCGAATTCTCCTAAAAATATTGAAGCTCACTTATTTCAGAATTTTTTTTGCCTGGCTCTTTCTGTATAACATAATTCCGATGAAAAATACCGCCGCGGCGGCGAGGATTATCGCGCCGGCCGATTTGATGTATTCGCTGATGCGGTCGGCGGCATAGCCAAAAAAATAGCCCGCAATGACCAGAAAAGAACTCCAGACCAGACCGCCGAGAATTGAATAGAAGACAAATTTTGAAAACCGCATTTTGAGCGTTCCGGCGGTGATAAAGGTGATATAGCTGAGTCCGGTTGTTGATTTGACCAAAAAAACGATTTTTCCGCTGTTTTTATGAAATTTATTTTTCAATTTCTCCACCGTGGCCGCGCTTATTTTCAAAAATCTTTCCGCTTTGGCGAGAATCCGGTTGCCTCCGAAATAACCAATATAATATAAGATGACGTCGCCGATCACATCCCCTGCCACGCTCAAACCAAAAACCGCGAAGACGTTGAAATATCCGAGGGTTGCCAAAAATGCCGCGATTATCGTCACGATCGGACCCTCCACAATCATCAAAAGAAGCATAGTCGGATAACCCCAAAGGGACAGCATATGGATAAGTTCTTGGGAAGGATGTTGAAACATAACAATCGCCTACAAATTTTTTCTTTTTTTGAGCAGCACGAAAAATGTTTTGAAGATAATTTGAATATCGAGCCAAAGCGACCAGCTTTCGATATAAAAGATATCGAGGCGCGCTTCATCGGAAAAAGAAAGGTCTGAACGGCCGGAAATTTGCGCCAATCCCGTGAGGCCGGGCTTCACGGACAATGTTCTCTTTTGCCACGGTTCGTATTTTTCAACTTCCCGCGGCTGATGGGGACGCGGCCCGACAAGGCTCATGTCGCCTTTGAGAATATTCCAAAGCTGGGGAAGTTCGTCAATGGAAAGCGCTTCGATAATCCTCCCCACGCGGGTTTTTCGGGGATCGTTTTTGATTTTATAAAGTGGCCCGCGCCGGACACTTTGTTTTTCAATAAGCTCGTTTTCAAGCTCCAGGGCTTTTTTGAATTCAGGATTTTGCGATCCGGTGCAGTATTCCATTTTCATGTAACGGAATTTATACACATTGAAATTTCCTTCATGGCCTACTCGTTCATTTCTGAAAATAATCGGGCCCCTGGAATCAAGCTTGATCGCGACCGCCGTGATGATTGTGATCGGAGAAGTGATGACGATCCCCAACACGGAACCGAAAATATCAAAAATTCTTTTGGCTATTTTGCCCCATCCTTCGAGAGGGGTATTTTTTATAACAATGATAGGCTCGTCGAAAAGCACTTTCACTTCAAAATTCGTGCTGATGGACTGAAGAATGGCCGGAACAAATTTGAAATCGATTCGATTGCGATGACAGAAATCACTCACCTGCCGGAGATCTTTCATTGTGAGATTGGGATCGCAAATGAGAATTTCATCAATCCCTTTCGTTTTTTGGAGAAGCCGCAACGAATCAATGTCAATTTTTTTTTCTTCTGAAATTATTTTGTAGCCAAAATCAGGCTTGTTTTTGAATTCATGGCAAATTGTGTCGCAATAGTTGCCTTCTCCAATGAGCACCAGACGATGCACGCCGATACCTTTATACACAAGAAGAAGCTTTTGAACAAAATTGATCACATAACGGGAAATTGTGATGAGAACAATCGCCAGAAGCCATCCCGTGAGAATAACGAAGCGCGAAGAAAACCATTCTCTGCGGAGAAAAATCAAAAGGACAACAAAAGTGATTCCCACAGTGACGGAAAAAACAATGCGGAAAAATTCTTTCCAAAAAACACGCGTGGATTTGAGAGAATAAAGTCCCTCCAAAGCGAAAACCAGCAAAAAAAACGGCGCGACAAACAGCGCGACCTTGAGATAGGACTCAAAGGGAAAATCAAACAAAACGGGTTTTATTTCGATTATACTCGGCGTAAAGCGGAACCAAAAAGCGAGAACCGCCGCCGCGATTATCATCAAAAAATCAACCGGGACAAGAAGTATGGCGAAAAATAGTTCAGACTTCTTCATGATCTCTCTACGAATTACGAATCGAATACGAATATACGAATCTAATTTCGTAAATTGTTAGTTCGAGGCCTGTAAGCCGGATTCTGTCCCAGCTCCAGTTTTCGTGCTTTATTCGGCGCTGCAAAATTAAACAAATTGATCAATAATTCTGCGTCTGGAATAAATCACAAAAACTGGGGCTGGGGATAATCATTTATCTAGCCCTGACGTTGCCGTCAGGGTCAAGCGTCTCCCTGTTTCAGTTTTTGACGAGGTCCGTCCGCATTCTTTTTCGGTCGCGCGGTCGGACCTCTCGAAAGTCAAAAACTGAAACAGGTTCAGACTTGCACCAGGCAGGGTTTGCCAAATTTCGATCGTCACCGATCGGTTCCAGTCGCAACTCAATACCTCACGTGAGTGAATATTGAACATCAACCGGCTTTTCACCTTTTATCCCGCCGAGGCGGGACTCGTATAGTCTCTGTGGCTCCCCCGTGAGGGGGAATCCCCCGCGAGGGGGACACTTTCCCTAAACGCGTCTTTCAACGCGCCCGATGGGTATTGCCCATTACCCTTTTTGCCAGCGCAAAGTGCTAGCAGGTGTCCGGACTTTCCTCCCAGCTCCAGTTTTGAGATTCTAAAGTTTGCTTTCCTTAATTCTTTTCGTAAGTTCGTGCTTTGCACTACCATGATGCTTTAACCGTGCTTCTCTTTTATCAGCATCTGATTTTGTGCGGTATGCTTCGGCATAAATTAGGATCCATTTTCCGGTCAATCTTTTTGTTGAATAATTTTCCCCGGAATTATGTTCCAAAATTCTGCGCTTTAGATTGTTGGTTTTGCCAATGTAAATCGATCTACTTACGTTGTATTGAATTACATAGACAATCCACATAATTTTCTCAAAACTGGGGCTGGGCGATTATCCGACCTCGACTAACGTTCTATATTATAGCATATTTATAAGCCTGTCAACTTTCTGATAAATGAAAAAAGGCTTTTTCAAGCCTAATTTCCCCTAAAACATCCGGCTTTGGGCTCGCGTCGCCTCGTCCAGGGCAAGGTTTGCCAGCCTGTCCGCTTCCGAATTTTTCGATCTTGGAACGTGCGAATACTTCACTTCCTTGAAATCAATGGAAAGGTTCCAGATCAAGAGAAAAAATTTCTGGATATTTTCTTCAAGCACTTTGTATTCATGATTGAGTTGTTTCACAACCAATTCGCTGTCCAGAAAACAATCCAGGGTCAGGCTCTTGCTCTTCGCCTTTCCGAAAATGAGCTTCACTTTTTGGAGCGCGAAAATAAGCGCCTTGTATTCAGCCTCGTTGTTCGTCGCATAGCCGATAAACTCGCGGTAAGTTTTTTTCCCCTCGCCGGTCTCGATGACTATTCCAACCGCTGAAGGGCCGGGATTGCCGCGCGCGGCGCCGTCGGTGAAGATTTTCACTTTGCTCATATTTTTTTCGATAGGGCTAATCTTTTTTGATGTCGATTATATTCATTTCGATTTTGTGGTTTCCGTTCCATTCATTCGACCGCAGATTGCAGACAACCGAAATCCTGCTTCCAACCAGAAACTCAGAACATCTTTCGCCTCCCTTGAAAAATATTCCCTCAAAAGATTTTTTTTCAGAATCGTCAGAACCGAAAACAAATTTCAAATGTTTTTGCCCGTTCCCGACTTGCCTGGATTCCCGAACAACCAGATTTCTTGCCAAAAAGACAGGTTCGCGATTTCCTTCCCCAAAGGGTTCGAATTTTTTGATTTCCGAAACAATGTCCCAATCAATTTCCTGCGGCTTTATTTCAGCGTCAATCTGGATCCGCTTTCCCCACATGTTTTCATCATAACTCCTTTCGATTATTTCCAGCAAATCCTTTTCGAATCGGGCCAAATTCCCGGGCTTCACCTTGATTCCCATGGCCTGGGAGTGCCCCCCGTATTTCTCGAGCAGGCTGTCCAGCTTGGAGACCGCTTCAATGAGATTGAAAACATCGATGCTTCTGCCTGATCCTTCGACAATCTTGCTGCCTTCACGGAGAATAAATGTCGGACAATGGTATTCTTCAGCGATTTTTCCGGCAACAATACCCAGGATTCCAAGCGGCCAATTTTCTCCTTTTCGGATGATCAATTTGTAGTTCTCGTTTTCTTTCAAAGTTGATTTCACTTCTTCAAAAATTGTCTGGGTCATTTTCTGGCGTTCGCTGTTTTTGGCTTCAAGCTCGAGAGCCGCCACGCGAGCTTTCGCGGCGTCTTTTTCCAAAAGAAGATTGAGGGTGAGATCGGCATGGTCCATCCGTCCGGCGGCGTTGAAGCGCGGTCCTATTTGAAAAGCGATATTTTCAGCACTGGGAGGATTTGTCTCGCTGATATTGAGCCGAGCCGTTTTGATGATTTCTTGAATTCCGACCCGTTTTGTTTTTTGAAGAACCACCAGGCCGAATTTGGCAAAAATTCTATTCTCATCGACCAGCGGGACGCAATCAGCGACCGTTCCGATGGCCACCAGGTCCAAAAGCCACTTGAGCTGGTCAATTTCTTTAGGGACGAATTTTTCCCAAAGAGCCTGGCACAGCTTGAAGGTTATGCCGACACCGGCCAAATCCTGGAACGGATATTCTTGATTTGGCATTTTCGGATTGATCAGGATGCACTTTTGCGGAAGAACTTTGGGAAGAGAATGATGATCCGTGATGATCACATCCATTCCTTTTTTCCGGGCGTATTTTATTTCTTCTCGGTTCGATATTCCGCAATCAACCGTGATGAGCAGCTTTGTTCTATATTCCTTTTTTATAAAGTCGATGGCTTCTTTGTTGAGTCCGTATCCTTCTTTGTTGCGATCCGGAATGTATGTCGAAGAAGAGATGCCGATTTTTTCCAATGCTTCCTTGAGAAGCAACGTCGAGGTGATCCCGTCAGCGTCATAATCTCCATATATTGTCACGGATTCTTTTTCATCTCGCGCTTTTCCGACTCTTTCAATGGCTTCGCTGATTCCCGAAAGTTGATCGGGGGAATGGAGATCTTCGTATCGGGCTGCCAGGAATTTTTTTATCTGCTCTTTAGAAAAAAAACCTCTCTGAAGCATCAGTCGGAGAGTTATTGGATTCAATGACACGGTTTTGAGTTCATCCGGGATTTCCGGATTTTTTTTGAGAGCCCATTTCATCTTATATATCTCTATATTCGTTTTTTTCTTTTTTGGTTGCAAGATTCATGCGGCTTACAAGGAATAATCGCATTTCGGGCATTTCAAGACAGCGTTATACCCGGTTCCTTCCGTTTTCGGGGCCACTTCTAATATCATTTTTTGCTGGCAACTTGGACAATTGAAGCTTTTGCTTTGAAGAGTCATCGCCAGCCTTGGCGCGTCCCAGGCATAAGGATCAAAACTCAACCGAAAACTTTCGCCGCTCTTCATGAGACTTCTTATTTTTTCGACTATCTCATTGACGGAAGACGTTCCCTGGACGATAAACTCGTTTATGCCCAGCTCTTGCGCTTTTTTCCGGTCCTCTTCCCGTCCCAGATGGGAGAGTATAGCGATTGGAATTTCCTTGGTCTGAACATTTTCCTGAAGCGTTTTGATCAGCTGAAAACCGTCCATGCGCGGCATAACAATCCCGGTCAAAATGACGTCGGGGATTTCTTTCGTGGCAAAATCCGCTCCTTCGATGCCGTCAACGGCGGAAATGACGTCGAAACCCTTCTGACTGAAAACCTGGACATAGGTTTCCCGAACGACATCATTGTCATCGACTATGAGAATTTTTGGTTTCTTTTCATTTTCATTTGGCATAATCTTTTTCAAGGCCAAAATTTATAAATAAATTTTAGCGTCTAGTATTTGATATTTCCTGCCGTTATTATAAAGCATTGCCGGATTTATATCAATTTGCGAAATTCCAGGGTTTTCGATGGCTATATTTTGGAGAGCCACGGCAATTTTCGCTATTTCACTAATTTCATATCCCTTCTCGCCCCGAAAGCCTTTGAGAATGGGGAATATTTTGAGATTTGCCAAGCTTTCTTTGACATCTTTTTCGGAAAAAGGAGGAATGAGAATCACCCGGTCCTTCATAATTTCCGTGAATGTCCCGCCGCCGCCGACAATGATGACCGGTCCAAAATTTTGGTCTCTTTTCATTCCGATGATCACTTCGAGGCCGGGCGCGGCCATCGGCTGAACGAGAAAATTGGCGGCGCCGGTTGATTTTTTCATTTTGCCCCAGGCGGTTTGCAGGTCTTTTCCATTTTTGATATTCAAAGTGACGGCTTTTTTGTCCCAGCGGTGCGCAATTTTCGGGTCATCGGTTTTGAGGACGCAGGGAAACTTCAATTTTTTGAAATTTATTTCTTTGGGGCTTCTGGCAAGCCGGGATTTTGCCAAAGAAACGCCGTATTCCCCAAAAACTGTTTCCGCCTCTTTCCAAAAAAGCAATTCTTTCTTTTCGGCTTTCGCTTTTTCCAAAACAGAATTCGCTTTTAGTTTCAGGCGAAGTGGCTTTCTTCCAGCCACTGAAAAAATATTTCTCTGGCAAGTTTTCTGCCTCGTGGCTTCCTGAATCGCCAAAAGCGCCCTTTCCGGACTTTCGAAATTTGGTATTCCACTTTTCTCCAATTCCTGGATGGCCTGTTTGATTTTTGTTCCCCCGACAAAGGATGCCGAAATTGAACCATATTTTTTTCGGAACAGGCCCAATATTTTCGCCACCCCCGTGGGATTGGTCTGATTTTGCGGAGTGAGGAGAACAAGCAGAGGGCAATCTCTGAATTTTTTTGCCAGAATTCCGAGAACGGCCCTATAGCGTTCCGGCGGAGCGTCTCCAAGTATATCAACGGGGTTTTCGATGGAAGCTCCCGAAGGCAAAACTTTTTTCAAGGATTTTTTGATATTTTCCGGAAAATCCAGGAGTCTCAATTTTTTGTACGCGCCGACAAAATCCGCGGAAAGAACGCCCAATCCGCCCGCGTTCGTGACGACAATGATTTTGTCGCTTTCGGGAATTTTGTTGCCTTCGAGATAAGAAATAATGTCCTGAAATTCTTCCACTGATCCGGTCTGAATTATGCCAAATTTTTCAAAAACTGCTTCGATTATATTTTCGTCCTGCGCGAGAGATCCGGTGTGCGAAGTTATGGCTT
>JAQUQQ010000039.1 GCA_028716005.1 Candidatus Moraniibacteriota bacterium
AGCGGAAACAAAAAGGCAACCGCCCAAGCTTTTTTTCCAACAGATTGTATTTTCTTTTTCATTTCTTCACCTCCTTTTCTGCTAAAAATTTTGTATTGAAATTATCCATTTTACGCCAAATTTATCCGCCAACCAAAGTTTTGATTTGATTGAGGATGATTACGGCGCTCAAAACTATCGTCACTCCGACTATGGAGTATATCACGGTCTTTTTTCCCAGTTCGTATCTTTCTTTGTCTCCGGCGGCGGAGAACATCCAAATAGCGCCGACTACTATGCTTATTATAGCAAGAGATCCCACAATTGACAAAAGGAGTCTCAAGATATTGAGGGCGATTTGCGAAAGAGTGGCGCCGCTGGTGGAAGTCGCGGCTCCCCCGAGAGCATTTTGAATTTCAGAGGTGAATGTTGACGAAGCCACCACGATGGCAAAACCGGCAATGGCATAGATGAGCGTATTTTTGGCCTTCTCCATTCTTTCCTTGTCCCCGGCCGAAACCATATACATAATCCCGCCGAGAATGATGAAGATGAGGGCAATGCTTCCGGCGATATTTCTGAGATACGTCATGATTTTCGTCAAAACAGTTGGAAGATCTCCGGCGCTCAACGGATTCCCAAAATCAACGCTCGCGGCCAGGGCCGGACCGGCCTGGAGAGCCAATATTGCCGTAAGAATGGCGAGGGGGAGTATGATTTTTTTCATAATGCTATAAAAAATTAGGATTATGGCTGCGACGGCATTGCAGGTTCGTAATATTGATGCACATTGTCGAGACAAGCGGGAGAAGCGGCGATAATGATTCCAGATTCAACAGCATCGTATTGGACGGAGCTCTTTCTTCCGCCGGGAAGATTCACATCGGCATATCTGTATTTTCCACCCCGAAACTCGATTTTTTGATTCAGGCTGTCTTCTCTGAAATCAATACCGGGAAACAAGACCGCGTGAAGATTGGGGAAAATTGCATTCTCCCAACCCTGCATCATATTCAAAACATCAGAGGTAAATCCATTATAAACTTTTTCTTGATTATACTCCAGATAAACACCGAACTCTTTTTTCCCGTCCGCTCCCGGGCAATAAAATACTTGATAGCCATTGTTCAAATATTCCTGAAGCTTGGGGTATATTTCGACGCCAAGCGCGTCTTCGAAATCCGAAAGGGGGATTGGATTCCCTTTTTGATCCTTGAAATCAACCTCTTTCGATCCGTCTATTTTTGTTTTTTCGGAAATTGTTTCCAGGGTGGTATTTTCAAAAATTTTTCGCGCTTTTTCGACGTTCCCCTGGCTTCCGGAAGATTCCCCTTTGGAAGGAAGAGAGGCCGGAACAGCGCTCTCCCCGTTTTGCGTTGGCTCTTGCGAAACGGTTTCCTTTTTTTGAGACGAGAGATAGAGCATAATCGCTGAAACGGCGATGATTATAACAAGCCCCGTAATGATGAAGATTTTTTGGAGAGACATGAATTTATTCTACTTAATATAGTCTGCGATATGCACTACTTCTATATGTAAATTTTCCGGTTTTAGTCTTCCAATATTATAGTTCAATCCATCTTTGCTAATTCCGATTCCTATTTTATTGCTCGCGGCGGTTGTCATGCCGTTTTCATCCATAATCATAAACGCGTGCGGATAACGAGCATCGCCTTCTGCGTTTGGATCATTTGACGTCAAAACGCAAATGTCGCCTGGCCTCAAGGAGTTCTTGTCTCCGTCCCAGTCGTTCCGTTTCACATTCCAGAAATCTGGCAATCCAGCAGTCCTCCAGGCCCAACGGCACGATGAACCACAGTTCGCAGTTTCATTACCTAATATATTGTCTGGCAATTTACCACCATATTTCAAACCGCTATTGACCAGTTTCATATAATTTGCAAGCGCCTCTTGAGCTTTGGGGCTCAAATTTCCGCCCGCTTTGCAACAAACATCGCCTGAATTTTCACACTTATATTGCTCCCACGGCTGCTCTCCCTCTTCACATTTTGTCTGCCCTTCCATTGAGGTATTCCAGATTCGGCAGATGCCTCCAATGTCTTTGCATTTTTTCTCTTTTGGAGTAGTCGGAACCGTTGGGGTCGTCGGCGTTGGGGAAGCAGGCGGCGGTTCAACCTGCGTCGTGTCGCATTCGAATTGCCACCAATTGTTGAGCTGTTTATATCCCAGCGTTTTCATGATGCCGGTGACGATGACCCAGCAGATGAGAAAAAGAAGAAAACCTTTCAGGCAATAGTTGAGGGCGGTTTTCACTTGTTCGAGAATTTTCTTGCTTCCAGCCGAAACCATCATCAGCGCGCCGTTCAAGGTGACAAAAAACATAGTCGCCACAAAAAGAAGGCCCGTGAGATATTTGAGAATATTCTGAAATCCAATCAAAACGTGGCAAAGAGTGCATTTGTTGTTGCAGGGAACCAGTCCGCCGGTGCTGTCATCATCGGCGTGAACGGTTGAGCCGAGGAAAGAGCCTTGCAAAAAAATTATTATTGTCAAAAGAACAATCGCAAAAACGATAACGGGTTTGAAATATGATTTCTTCATCTTTTGTTTTTTTCAGCTAGGAGCCGCTTTGGCAATCGAATGTTGACCAGCTTGTCCTGTTGTATCCCATGGCCGAGAGAATTGAGCCAACAATCAGCCAGGAAGCCAGATAAAGGACAAAGCCAATCAGGGCATACGTCAACGCTTTTTTCGCCCACTCCATCAAACTCTTGCTCCCGCCCGAAACCATATAGGCAATTCCGGCGATGATTATGAAAAGGGTCGCGACAATAATGAGAAGGGTGCCGAGATATTTGAAAATCCTGTTGAGGCCCACGATAATATCACAAAGATTGCAATTGTCGGTGCAGGGGACAAGGGAATTGCTGGTGTCGGCGGTGGACTGTGCCAAAGCTTGCGCCTGAGCCGGAGTCGGAGTCGGCGCCACATTCGTGTTTTGAGTTGCGGGAGGGGTTGAGGCACCGGGATTTGTTTGAGCAGCTGAAGAACTGGCAGGAACAGCCGGACTTTCGGGGGTTGTAGAAGTGCCTAGTTCAGATTTAATAGTCGGGGTATCTGAAGGAGCCCCTTTTTTGCAGCAAATCAGTTTTGTGCCCAAAAAACCAAAGCTGTTCGCGCAATAGCCAATGTTTGTGTACCCAGTTTCGCACGAGCTTCCGCAGCTTTCTCCTTCACCGTTGCAAGGAACATCCGCCAAAACAAAATTTGGTGAAACAAAAAAAGACAAAAATAAAAAAAGACAAAAATAAAAAAGTATTTTAGAAAATGACAAGTTAAGTTTGAATTGCATATAGCTTTTAAAAAAGATGAATCAAAACTTTCCTTATCTCTTTATCAGCAAATTGACGCTGTTTTGGGCCTGGCGGATGACTTCATCCGGTTTTTCATTCCGGAGCGTGACGTCATCAATCATTTCATCAAATATTTTCTCCACTGCCAAATTGTCCGGCTCCGGCCAGGAGCGGGCAATGAGATTTCCTTGAGCAAAAGGCGAGAGAAGCAGATCGTCTTTTTGTTTCTCGATGAGGTCCCGCCGGGCGGCTGGTTTTTTTTGCTTTTCGGCATAGTCCGCCGCCGGATTATAATCAACCGACTCGCTGGGCACGGCTCCCAAGAACGGAGCAATGTCATCAGAGCCCATCGTGAGGTATGCCAGGAACCTCCAGGCTTCAGCGATCCTTTGCTCGTTTGTTGCCGTCACTTTCTGACCGCTCTCCGCGTTCATGAGCTTGTTCTTTGAAACCGACCATCCCCAATAGTTGGCAAAATCAATGTTGAGTCCTTGCCCGTTTTGGTCTTTGTTTTGCGGAACCAGAGCAATGCCGAAATTGAGCTTGGGCGCTTTGTCCTCAATGCGCGGAATCAGCCAGGAATAGTTGATTGTCATGGCGGTTTTTCCTTCAATGAAAGCGTCAATTGAATTGTGCATTTTTGCGTTCCATGAGTATTGCGCCGAATTGAGATTTGAAAATTTTGTGTAGTATTCAAGCGCCATCTCGCCCGGAGTCTTGTCTTTCCCAGAAAAGGAATCGGGGAATTCAGCGAATTGGGCTATTTTTTTGTCTGGATCATATATTTCCGCTCCCGCCTGCATCATGAGAAGCGTCAGAATGTCCGTGGCGCGGTTTATTTTTCCGCCACCGGGATTTTCCGGCCGGTCGCTGGAAGCTCCCATCGCCGCTCCGGAAAGAGTGATGTTTCCGAATGAGTCGATTTTGGTCATTTTTTGGACATCACTGTCAAATTCCTCCCAAGTTTTTGGAGGTCGCGATATTCCGGCCTGATTGAGAAGGTCTTTGTTGTAGTAGAGAGCCAGAGAATCAACCGTGAGAGGAAGAGCGTATACATTTGTTCCGCTCACAAAATCTTTTTGGACGACATCCGGAAAATTATCTTCGACGCTTCTCGGCGTGATGAAGGCGGCATTTTTCCCGCTGCTGGACATCATTTCCGCCGGCGCCGGCTGAAGCTTGTCGAGGTGCTTCGCAAGCCAAGTATGATGAATGAGAAAAATATCCGGCCCCTTCCCGGTCGCCAAAGCGTCTCGAAGATCGTTTTCGTAGGAATCGACAGTCATCTTCTTATAGGTGATCGTGCCAACCCTCGCGTTTCTTCTTTTATATTCCTGGATCGCTTTTACGAAAACGTCTGAATCGTCAAAAAGACCCCAAATTTCAAGGTCGACTTTATAATTGGGCACCGTGGTGCCGCAACCGGAAAGTGTCAGGGCAATTATCACGGCGAAAGAAATGATTAGAATGTTGTTTTTCAAATATTTTTTGTATTTGTTTTTCATAGAACTTATAACGTATAAATTGTAACCCGCAACGCAAGTTTCACTTTTAACATAATCTTACACTATTCGAAAGAATTCAACAACATCTTAAAATCCCCATTTTTCAGAAAAATGGGGATTTTATGCGCTACATGTTTCACGTTTTTTGCTATACGTTATAAGACCGTCGTCGCCGCGATTTTGTCGTCAGCGTTGAAGCGCATCACCCTGACGCCCTGCGTCGCCCGGCCGAGAGAGGGAACACTTTTCAAGGGCACGCGAATGATCTGCCCTTTGGCGCTTGAGCAAATGAGGTCCGTTTCGAGATTGTCCGTATTCACGATGTGAGCCGAGACCAATTTTCCGGTTTTGGGGGTGATTCTGGCTGTTTTTATGCCTGATCCGCCGCGATTTTGGATTTTGTAGCCTTTGAGGTCGCTTCTTTTCCCGAATCCGTTTTGGGTGAAAACCAGAAGCTGGTTCCCTTTTTGATTTTTCAGGACAACATCCATTCCCACCACCTCATCATCCTTTTTCAGCCTGATCCCGCGCACTCCCGCCGCGCCGCGCCCCATCGGACGGACATCCGTTTCTTTGAAGTGAATGGCTTGGCCGCCCGAAGTCGTCACAATCACTTCATCGCGCCCGGTCGTGGGTGAAATCCAGCGCAGTTCATCGCCCTTGGGAAGGTTTATCGCGATAAGTCCGCTCCGGCGCACTTTTTCAAAATCGGATATGGCTGATTTTTTGACGGTTCCGGATTTGGTGGCCATGAAAAGATATTTGGCCTCGCTGTCTTTCCCGGCTGAAATGATAGCCGTTATATTTTCGCCCGGGGCAACCTGCAAAAAATTCACAATAGCTTGTCCTTTGGCCGTCCGCGAAGAAACCGGAATCTCGTAGGCTTTTGACTGGAAGACTTTTCCGCTGTTCGTGAAGAAAAACAAGTCGTCGTGAGTCATCGCTGAAACAACCTTGTCGATTGTATCGCCTTCCTTGGTTGTCGCGCCGATCACGCCCTTCCCGCCTCGTTTTTGGACGCGGTAGAGAGACGGCGGCATCCGCTTGATATAGTCATCTTCGGTGAGAACGATGATTGTTTCTTCGTTGGGGATGAGATCTTCCTGCTTGAATTCGCCCACGGCCGATTTCACAACGCGCGTTTTTCGCTCGTCGCCGTATTTTTCTTTGAGATCCTGGAGTTCTTTTTTGACCACGCCCAATATTTTCTTCGGGCTTTTGAGGAGATCCTCAAGCTCGGCGATAAGTTTCTTTTTTTCTTTGAGCTCGTCTTCGATTTTTTTTCTTTCAAGCCCGGCGAGCGTTTGAAGTCTCATTTCAAGGATGGCCGCCGACTGTTTGTCCGACAATTTGAAGCGCTTCATCAAATTCTCATGAGCGATTTCTTTCGTGGCCGATTTTCGGATCACGCTGATCACCGCGTCGATGCGGTCGAGCGCTTTTTTGAGGCCTTCAAGAATATGAGCCCGGTCTTTTGCTTTTTCAAGATCGAATTTTGTCCGGCGGGTGACCACGACTTTCCGGTGCTCGATAAAATGTTCGAGAGCCGCTTTGAGATTCAAAATTTTGGGCTCGATTCCGTCAACGAGGGCCAGCATATTCACGTGAAACGATTTCTGAAGGTCGGTGAGAGTATAGAGTTTGTTGAGAATTTTCCGCGGATATGCTTCCTTTTTGAGCTCAATCACAATCCGCACCCCGTCTTTGTCCGATTCATCGCGAATATCCCGGATACCTTCCAGCTTCCCAGTTTTCACGAGCTCGGCAATTTTCGCGATGGTCGCTGATTTGTTTGAGGCATAGGTCATTTCGGTCACTATGATCTGAAACTGCCCGTTTTTTGTTTCGACGATCTCCGCTTCCGCCCGCGTCACAATGCTTCCCCGGCCGGTGAGATAGGCCTGGTTGATGTCCGACTGGTTGTATATCGTCCCGCCGGTCGGAAAATCAGGGCCTTTCACGAATTTCACGAGATCTTTCACTTCGCAATCCGGATTTTCAATGATATGCGCGATGCCATCAACCAATTCACAAAGATTGTGAGGCGGAATATTCGTCGCCATTCCGACCGCGATTCCCATCGTGCCGTTGAGAAGAAGCTGGGGAGCTTTCGCCGGAAGAACGGAGGGCTCTTTTCGCGACGCGTCATAATTGGGAACAAAATCAACCGTATTTTTCTCGATATCGGCCATCATCTCTTCCGCGAGAGACGTGAGTTTGGCTTCGGTGTATCTCATTGCCGCCGCGTTGTCTCCATCCATTGAGCCGAAATTTCCCTGGCCGTCCACCAGGGGATAGCGCATCGAAAAATCCTGGGCAAGGCGGACCATTGAATCATAAACGGCCGTGTCGCCGTGCGGATGGTATTTTCCCAGCACTTCTCCGACGACTGTGGCCGATTTTCTGTATTTCGCCGAATGAGTGAGGCCCAGTTCGCGCATGGCAAAAAGGATCCGGCGGTGCACCGGCTTCATTCCGTCCCGAACGTCCGGAAGCGCCCGCGACACGATGACACTCATCGCGTAGGCGAGATACGATTCCTTCATTTCGGAGGTGATTTCGCGTGGTTTTATGTAGCCAATCTCCATACAAACTTTTTATGCTTAGTTATTAGTAACAAGGCTGTGAGCAGTGAGGCTAGTTGTGAGTCATGGGTCATTAGTTTTTCCAAAGACCCAAGACCAATGACCTGTCCCACCGCCAATGGCCATTGTAACCAAAGACAAAAAATTATGGTAACTGCGGTATCTCCGGCTGGCTGTTCTGGCTGTTATTCGTGTTTTGATTCTGGCTTTCGGAACTGTTGCTCTGCGGGTTTGCGGCTGGAGCGTTGTTCTGGTCGGCATTTTGCGGCAGGCTCTGAAGCATATCCTGAATTGACTGTTTGTCATCGCCTATATTTTTTTTGAGATCTTCAAGCTGGTTCGTGACCGGAGATGAAGCGGGCTCCGGATTTTCATTTTTGTTCATTTCCGAAAAAGAAACCAGCCAGATCACCAAAACAACGGCAAAAGCGACGCCCGTCGCAATCACGGCGATTTTCTCCCGCTCACGAACAGGTTTCGCTCTCAATTTGTCAATGTAATCGTTTATGTTCATTCTCTACGAATTACTAATTTTGTACGAATATACGAATCAATCCGTGAATATTGTATTTCCGTGTTTTTGCATTCATTCGTATATTC
>JAQUQQ010000040.1 GCA_028716005.1 Candidatus Moraniibacteriota bacterium
TGGACCTCGCGCGAGTGATTTAGGAAAGACACCGGGCCGGAGAGTCCATATTTTCCGGCGGAGACAATCGACATCTCCACCACAAACTGCTAAAATTGGGACTAGGGGAAAGACAGATTGTGGTATTGGTATGCACCGTTAGTATAATAATCGGGCTTGCGGCGCTGAATTTGAATGCATTTGGCAAACTAGCTTTCATCACAATTTTTTCCGCAGGATATTTTTTCTTGATGAATTTCAAATTTCAAAATCAAAATTTCAAATCAAATTCAAATGACTAAATGCAAAAGTTCTGATTTTGGACTTTGAGCTTAATTTGACATTTCAAGCTATGTCTTCAATATCAAAAAAAATTGTCTTCGTCGCGATAATCGGCCTGATAATTCTCGTCATTTTGCTAAACTACGTCTCCAGCGAGTTTTTTTCGCTGAAATACTGGAATCCTGTCAAAAGAGTATATCTCAAAAACACTCTCGTGAAGGCGGAAGAGGTGAACACGGCGGAAAAAATTGAGAGGGGACTTGCGGGAAGAGCCAGTCTTGACGAAGGAAGAGGAATGCTTTTTTCGATGCCCAAGGACGATTTTCAGCGTTTTTGGATGAAAGGAATGCAATTTTCACTGGATATCATTTGGATTGAAAACGGACGGGTGATTGGCTGCGAAGGAAGAATTTCGCCGGATGACCAAAGGATTTTCACTTCTCCCGAAAAAGCCAGTCTGGTGCTTGAGGTGAATGCCGGTTTTTGCGAGCAGTATAATGTCCAATTGAATGATTCGGTGAGTGTTCAGTAATCCCCAGGAGCAAGCTTATATTTTTCAAAGTATAATTCAGACAACATGTCAATATTGCCTCAATCATGCTCCTTTGCTAGACTGCCAATGAAATAATTCTTAGACAAATAGCATATGAAAGAAAAAATGTCGCAGATGGCCAAAAAAATAAAAGTGAACGAAAAAACAATAAATTTTCTCCTTATTTTCATCTTGGGTTTTCTTGTCGGAGTGGCGGTGAAAACAGAAGCCAAAAAAAGAGTCACAATCGGATATAATGATTATCTGATTTCGCAAATGAAACAAGACTTCGACTTGACGAAGCCGGAAGCTCCCAGCGCGCCAACGGATCAGCCGGCGCCGGATGGAGGCGCGACCGAGGAGGCGCCCGGTGGAGCGCCACAGCAATAATTTCATAAATATAGCGTAATAAATAACTTCAACATCCAATGGAAGAAAAAAACGAAGAAAAATCGGCGCAATATTTGCCGATGGAAAAAGGGGAGGGGAAAAGAGACTCGCAATGCGCAGATGAGTCCTGCCGCCGCAAGATAAAAAACTATACTTCTATGCTGATTCTTCTGGCCGGGCTTCTGATCGGCAGCGTTTTTGTCGACGTGGCCCAATTTTTCGGCCAGCAGGGAGTTTCGCCGAGAGTGCTCAAGAATATTGATGTGTTTCCCCTTGACGGGAGAACCTGGGTCGCTTTCAACGAGCCGGTTGTCAATCTTCAGGTGCTGACCGACAGCAAATGCGAAGCTTGTGATCCGACCGAGCCGCTCAAATGGCTGAAGCGGGTCATTCCGACGACTCTGGCCAAAAAAGTTGAAATTGATTCCCCGGAAGGAAAAGCCCTCGCGGAAAAATTCAACGTGAAAAGCCTTCCTGCTTTTATCTTCGACGAGAGCGTCACAAAAACGGACGTATATGCGCAAGCGCAGGATATTTTCGAAAACAAGGACAACAGTTACCTCATGAATACGGAACAAGTCGGTATCAAAGCCGGAAAATATCTGGAAACTCCGAGTGTTTCTCAAGATGATCCGCAGATCGGTCCCGCAGACGCGAAAGTGAAAGTGGTTCTCTTCAGTGATTTTCAGTGCCCGTATTGCAAGACTTTCAACGACAGTTTCGAAAAGGCTATCAACAATTATAAAGATAAAGTTCTCTTCGTGTATAAATTTTTACCCCTGTCTATCCACCCTCAATCCCAGAACGCGGCTATGGCGGGGGCTTGCGCCAACGACCAGGGCAAATTCTGGGAAATGTCCAGCAAGCTCTATTCTTCTCAGGATACTTGGGGCAAAACGACGGGAACCGCCAGCTTCAAGTCTGCTGCCGTGTCCTTGGGGCTCAATTCGACAAAGTTCAACCAATGCATGGACAGCAATCAATTCAAGGACAAGATTGACGCTGACACCCAAATGGCGAGTAGTTTCGGAATTTCCGGAACACCCGCTTTCTTCGTGGACGACCAGTTTTTTGGCGGAGTAGTGAGCTATGACGAAATGAAAAAGACGATTGACGAGGAATTGGCGAAATAGAGTCGAGAATTGAGATAGAGAGTTGAGAATTGAGTATTCGAGAAATCGGGCTGAAGAGCCCGGTTTCTTTTTATAAAGGTTATATTATGTTATAATTTTTGTAGTATGAAGCTCGACAAGAAAATTTTCGAAATAATCTTCCACGCGCGGGGCGGTCAGGGGGCGAAAACGGCCGCGGAGCTTTTGGCGCAGGCGGCGCTCAAAGAGGAAAAATTCATTCAGGCTTTTCCCGATTTCGGGCCGGAGCGGACCGGCGCGCCGATGAAAACTTTTGTCCGTGTTTCGAACGAACCCATCAAAACCCACGAGCCGGTGGTGGATCCGGATGTGGTGGTGATTCTGGACGAAACGCTTCTTGGGACCATTGACGCGACCAAAAATCTGGATGAGAACGAGGCCATGATCGTCAACACAACCTCGGACAGGGAAAAAGTCAAAGAAAAGACGGGCTACATTGGAAATATTTATCCCATTGACGCGACGGGACTTTCGCTCGAAATCATCGGAGAGCCCCGGCCGAACACGGCTATTTTGGGAAAATTGCTGAAAGTCACAGAAATCGTGAAACTTGAAAATCTTGTTGATGTTTTTCGGGAAAAATACACGGGAAAAATCGGCGCTGAAAAGACGGAAAAAAATGTGCGGGCGATTGAAAAGGCGTATGATTCTTTATAGGCTACGAAATACGAATCACATACGAATATACTAATTCGTATATTGGTAGTCGATTAGTATTTAGCAGCCAGTTAGTATTTTATGAATTGGGAATCAATTGAGGAAGGTGCCACTATCACTCACGATATCAAAAAATCGCCCCGGACCGGCGACTGGCGATATATGAAACCGGCGGTGGACAAAAAAACCTGCATTGGCTGCGGACAATGTTTTGCGCCTTGCCCGGAGGCCTGCATTGACTACGATTCAGAGAGAAAAGCGGACATAGATTATGATATTTGCAAAGGCTGCGGCGTCTGCGCGACGGTATGCCCGCAACACGCCATAAAGATGACCAAAAACACATGATAAATAATTCAAAAAAAATTGCTTTGACCGGCGGAGCCGCCGCGGCGGAGGCCCTCCGGCAAATCAATCCCGACGTGATGCCGGTCTATCCCATCACGCCCCAAACACCGATCATCGAGACTTTTGCGAAAATGGTGGCGGATGGGGAAGCGGACACGGAAATGATCGAGGCGGAATCAGAGCACAGCGCCATGAGTGCGGCGGTGGGAGCCAGCGCGGCGGGAGTGCGCGCCATGACCGCGTCGAGTTCGCAAGGAATCATGCTGATGGCTGAAATTCTCCCGATTGCATCCGGAATGCGGCTTCCGATTCTCATGCTGGTTTCCGCGCGGGCGATTTCGGCGCCGATCAACATCCACGGCGACCATCAAGACGTGATGTTCGTTCGAGACGCGGGCTGGATCCAGATATTTTCCGAAAACGCGCAGGAAGTTTATGACAACACTCTTATCGCGTTGAAACTCGCTGAAAAAAAGCGTATTCCGGCGATGGTGATCATGGACGGATTCCAGACTTCGCACAGCGTCGAAAATCTGGAAATTTTGGAAAATTCAGCCGCGAAGAATTTTGTTGGTGAATACAAGGCGAAAAATCACCTGCTTGATTTTGAAGATCCAAAAACTTTCGGGCCGGTGTCTTTGCCGAATTCCTTTTTTGAATTCAAGCGGGCGCAAGCCGAATCGATGGACGGCGCCATCGGGGAAATCGGGGAAATCTTCGGGGAATATGGGAAAATCAGCGGACGGGAATATGATTTGTTTGAAGCTTACAGACTTGACGATGCCGAAAAGGCGATTGTGGTGGCCGGTTCGACGGCCGGGACGGCGAAAGTGGCAGTGGATGAATTGCGAGAACAGGGAGAGAAAGCGGGGCTTTTGAAGATCAAATTATTCCGCCCGTTTCCATATGACCAAGTCGCTGAAGTCTTGAAGAATGTGGGAAAAATCGCTGTTTTTGACCGCACAGTTTCTTTTGGAGCCAACGCGCCTCTTTGCGGCGAAATCATCCAGACCATCTCCACGATTCCGAACAAAAAATTCACTATCCAGTCCTGCATCTATGGCCTGGGCGGCCGGGAAATTTTCAAGGAGGATATCAAGAAAGTCTTTGAAGGCTTGAGCGGAGATAAAATTGAAGGAATCAAATATATTGGCTTGAAATGATTTCTCTACGAATTACTAATCAAATACGAATTTACGAATGAATGTGTAAACAACAAATATATGAATTCAAATTGATTCGTATATTCGTAAAAATTCGTAATTCGTAGAGAATGACACTAATCGTGAATAAACAATTATCTTCAAAATTGGCTCCCGGACATTCGACCTGCGCGGGATGCGGAATTCCGGCGATTGCCAGGACGGTTCTCGGCGCGACGGATGATCCGGTCGTGGTTGTGAATGTGACGGGATGTCTCGAAGTGACTTCGACACTCTATCCTTATTCGGCGTGGAAAGTGCCGTGGATTCACAGCGCTTTTGAAAACGGAGGAGCGACGGCGGCGGGAATTGACGGAGCGGTGAAAGCGCTCAAGAAAAAAAACAGAATTCCGGAGGACAAAAAAATAAAAGTCGTCGTTTTCGCCGGGGACGGGGGAACATATGACATCGGACTTCAAAGTTTGTCTGGAGCGCTCGAACGTCAGCACGACTTTCTTTATGTCTGCTATGACAACGAAGCCTATATGAACACCGGCGGGCAAAGGAGCGGCGCGACGCCATACGGAGCGGATACGGAAACAACGCCGGCCGGAAAAAAGAGCTTTGGAAAAAAGGAAAAAAGAAAAGACCTTATGTCGATTGTGATCGCGCATCACTTGAAATACGCGGCGCAAGCCAATGTCGCTTATCTCAATGATCTCAAGACGAAAGCGAAAAAAGCGCTGGAAATGGAAGGACCAAGATTTTTGCTTGTTCTTCAGCCCTGTACCAACCTTTGGAAATTTCCCACTTCGCAATACGTGAATATCGGGCGCTTGGCGACCGAAACAAATTTCTGGCCGCTTTGGGAATATTTTGACGGAAAATACAAAATAAACTGGGCGACGGAGAACCCCAAACCGCTGGAAGTTTTTTTGAAAACGCAGGGGCGGTTCAAGCATCTTTTCAAACCCGGCGGGGAAAAAGTGATCGCGGAGATGCAAAAAGAAGTGGAGGAAAATTGGAAAAGATTGGTGAATTTTGTGGAGGTATAAAGCAAAAATAATAAAGTTTTTCGAGTAGGCAAATCTCGCCGCAAGTGGCCAGTCCAACGCGATACTCTCAAAACTCCATTTTTTTGCTCCAGTTTTATTGAAATAATATATTATTTTTTCTCGTATTAATTATTCACAAGAAAACATATGCCAAAACCCAAAGTAAACGAAGAATTGTGCATTGGTTGCGGGACTTGCGAAGCGCTCTGTCCGCAGTCTTTCAAGGTAGAAAACGGGAAATCGAAGGTCATCGCGGAATCGTGCGAGGATTGTGATTGCAGCGAAGTCGTGTCGAGCTGTCCGGTGAACGCGATATCATTGGAGAAATAAGACACAAGAGAGGAGAAATAAAGAGCAGAAATCGAAAAAGCTTTTTAACATTTCCCAAATATTTTTCTTTCTAATTTTGATTGCTTCTATTTTATTTTTGATTTATTATTTCTCATTATGCTTACTTCAGAAAACAAAGAGATGGTGAAAACCTACAAAAAATTTCTGGTCGCCGTTTTGATTATCACGTTTATCCTCTCTTCCTTTTTTGGGGCGCTTTTTGGTTTCATGGCCGGAAATCTGGGGCAGGGGAAATTCAATTTGAGTTTTCTCAAAAAAGGGCAAAATCAATCCGGCTACCAGGGAGCCAACGGTTCCGGTCAAACCTCGAGTTTTCCCGATGAAGAATCAGCCGTGACAACGTCCGTCGAGAAAGCCTCCCCCGCGGTGGTGAGCATCATAATCTCAAAAGATGTGCCCAAAATGCAGGATTTTTTCTCCAATCCTTTCGGTTTTGATCCCTTTTTCAATCCTTTCGGATCGGGGCAGCAACAACAACCCGACCAGAACCAGGGCGGGACACAAAAACAGGAAATCGGCGGCGGATCGGGGTTCATCGTTTCAAATGACGGCCTTATCGTCACAAACAGACACGTTGTTTCCGACCAGGAAGCGAGCTACACCGTGATGACCAATGACGGAAAAAAATATGACGCGAAAGTGATGGCGATTGACCCCACGAATGATGTGGCGATTCTCAAAATTAGCGCTAGCGGCTTGCCCGTTTTGGCGCTTGGCGATTCAGGAAATTTGAAAATCGGCCAAACGGTGATTGCAATCGGCAATTCACTCGGAGAATTCAGAAATACCGTCAGCAAAGGGATTATTTCCGGTCTCAAGCGGAACGTCACGGCTGGCGACGGCTTTGGCCAAGCTGAACAGCTTTCCGAAGTGATCCAAACCGACGCGGCCATCAATCCGGGAAATTCCGGGGGGCCGCTTCTCAACATCAACGGCCAGGTAATCGGCGTGAACGTGGCGATGGCCCAGGGCGCGCAAAGTATCGGGTTCGCTCTGCCGATTGACATTGTGAAAAAAGATATCGACAGCGTGAAAACAAAAGGAAAAATCGTCCAGCCGTTTCTGGGGATTCGCTATATGCCCATCACTGCCGATATTCAAAAGCAAAACAGTTTGCCATATGACTACGGCGCGTTGGTTGTCCGCGGTCAGCAAGTGACTGATTTCGCCGTGGTTCCGGGCAGCCCGGCCGACAAAGCGGGAATTGTGGAAAATGATATTATTCTCGAGATAAATGGGCAGAAAATTGACGACAATCACCAACTGGGCGACCAGATTGCCAAGTTCAATGTCGGCGAAACTGTGACGCTCAAAATTTGGGACAAGGGCCAGGAAAAAACAGTGCAGGTGACGCTTGAGGAGAGAAAATAACCTTTTCAGACGTCGGACGTCTAGAAAAAGTCTTTACTCAGAAAAAACCACCGCCCGAAAGCGGTGGTTTTTTCTACCAACGTTGAATGTTGAAAAGGGTTCAAAATCAACCTATGCAAATCTCTGGTTCTATTGACAGCAAACATACCCTTCGCCAACATCGGGGTGGGTATTGAGATCGCGATCGTTGAGAACAGCACCACCTGCCGGACGAAAATGACAGCGGTAGCCGTACGAAGAGTAATAACAGGTATAGCCCCATTTGCCGGCAGACTTTTTTACTTTAAATCCTGCTCCACAGTCAGCACCGACAGCCAAACCCTCAGCCAATGAATAATCCACATAACACCCTCCGCCCCCGCTTGCCACCGCCGCTTCAATGGCTCGCTGGGTGGGGTCTCCGGCGGTCTGGGTTCCGACGGAGCGGACGGCTTTGATTGCGGAAACGTCGGTCGCGGCGCCATCGGTAATCACTTTTCCGTTTTCGTCGAGAAAATAGACGTTGCAGCCTTCCATGGGGCAAGCGGCGTAGTCATTCGCTTCCTGCCATTGGCCCGAGAATACCGCGGCGATTTTTCCTCCCGGACTGTTGGCGATTTTGTTGAGGGCCCATTCCACTCCGGAATCGGCGTTGAAGAAGGAACCGACGGAGCTTTTGGTTTTTGAGCTCATTTGCTGTTCCATCACCGT
>JAQUQQ010000041.1 GCA_028716005.1 Candidatus Moraniibacteriota bacterium
TCCGGCGCCGAGAGCCGTGACCGTGAGTCCGGTGAAGCTCGGCGAATCAGAAGTTCTCACGTTCTGGTCCATGGCATAAAGCTCGTTGGCTCCTTGCCCGGTGTTGAGCGTCACAAATGTTGGAGCGCTGGTGGTGAGAAGATCCTGGTTGAGGCTGGATGATCCGGTGAGGGTGAGGGTGTTGGTATTCAAGGTGAGGGTGCCGGTTCCCGCGGTGACGGTAATTCCGTTGTAGGTTCCTCCGGTGACGTTGCCGCCCACCGCGAGTCCAGAAGTGACGTTCAAAGTTCCGCCAACATTGACGTTCCCCGCGACGTTGAGTTTGTAGGGCGATGGCGCGGTCGTCCCGATGCCCACATTGGTGTTGTCGTTAAAGATATTCGAAGAGGCCGTCCAGGAAGAGCTGTTCCAGTAGAGCGTCTGCCCGGTGAAGCTTCCGGCCGTGGCGATGGCGACGGTGGTTCCCCCGATCGAGATATTGGTGAAGTTTCCGGTTCCGTTGACGTTCAGCTTGTAGGCGCCGGTGGCGGTGGTGCCGATGCCGATGTTTCCCGCGGCTTCATAGATGACGGATTGGGTGAGAGTGTCGGCGTCAGAGAATTTGGCGATATAGTTTGTGTTGGTGCCGCTGTAATCGGTGAGAGAGGATCCCCAGACACGCGCGTCAATCGTTCGGGTTTGGAGAACACCGGCCGCTTGGGTGACAACCTCGTTTGTGGCTCCGGCGCCGAGAGCCGTGACCGTGAGTCCGGTGAAGCTCGGCGAATCAGAAGTTCTCACGTTCTGGTCCATGGCATAAAGCTCGTTGGCTCCTTGCCCGGTGTTGAGCGTCACAAATGTTGGAGCGGATGTCGTTTCGAGATTTTGGTTGAGCGCCGCGCTTCCGTTCAAAGTGAGCGTGAACGTGTTCGCCGTGATTGTTCCCGTTCCGGCGGTGACCGTCACGCCGTTGAATGTTCCTCCCGTCACATTTCCCGCCGCCGACACCACAAATTCCGTTCCGTTCGTTCCCGCGCCAAGCGATCCGCGAACATCAAGCGTTTGAGTGGTGCTGGTCGTCCCGATTCCCAAGTTTGCTCCCGAAATAAAGAAATTGTCGGCTGTGTTGAAACCGAAAACTCCCGCGTCGGAATCGGTGGCTTCGAAATTGAAGGTTGGGTTCGCCGAATTGTCATATCCGAAAAAGAAATTACCGAGCGATTCGTCGATTCCAAACATAGAAAGAGTCGGCGATGTTCCGCCGATCGCGAAATCGTTCGTCGCGTCTGTTGGATAGACCGTCCCGCCCGCGAGCGTCCAGAGCCCTCCGCCGCCTCCGCCAATGGCCGTGTCGAAGTCTTTGAGAACGCCCTGCACATTCGTCGAATTGGATGCCGCGAATTCGTCGTTCACTCCGACAAGATACGCTCCCGAATCGGTGGGCGACGTCGCCTCCCTAAGCGACGTCGTCCCTCCGAAGATGAGATTGGTGCTACCGGTTAAGTTGAAATTTCCCGTCACGGTCGCGCTCGAAATATTCGACAAAATTCCGGCATTGAAATTCCAGTTGCCGGTCATGTGCCCGTCCGCGATGGTATTCACTCCAAAATCGGCCGTTGTGATATTTCCGGTCGTGATATTGGCCGTCGTGAAATTGCCGGTTTTGGCCGTCAAGGAATCTACTCCTGACAAATCCCCGTCATTGAAATTCCAATTTCCGGTCAGGTTGCCGTCAGAGATGGTGTTGGTTCCAAGGTCAAGCGTTGAAAGATACACCATCGAGAAAACCGGATTGTCAATCGTATTCAAAGTCAAGCTGATTCCGCCTCCGGCTGTTCCCGTTCCCCCACCCTGCAAGTTTCCGGTGGTGTTCACGACGATCGGAGTTGAACCTTGAGCGATGGTGCTGTCAGTTGAGCCATAAGTCGGAGAAATTGTGAGGGTGCTCAAATTTCTTGAAGTGACGATCCCGTTCGCGCCGACAAAGATGGCGCCTTTCTTGGTTTTGATCTGCGCTCCGGCGTCGCTTGCCCCTGACTGGAGTTTCCAGCTGACATAGTTGTCGTATGTCCCTGACGGCTGATATGATCCCGCCGGCTGGAAAGCGCTCGCGTGCTGTCCGTCGAGAAGATCGGCGTTGAGGTTCGTGTTGAGCGTTCCGTTTGAGAGCGGGATATTCCCCGCGCCGTTTCCAATCGATTGCCCCGCGATATTCATCGCCACTCTCGCGAGAGGCACCGCGCCAATTCTTTTTCTCGGAACGAGTTCGGCGTCTTCGCCGACCCTGATGCCGAGATAATATGCCCTTGATCCAAAGTTCAGACTTTCCGGAATTTTGTTCGCCCGGCCGAGATAAGTTGTCAGCAATCCGTTATAGATGGTGACCGTTTGGGTCTCCTCCCAGACTCTGGCTCCTTGGTCCGTGTCGGAAGGATAGGGATCAGCCTCCGTGCGGTCGAGATCGTAAAAAGAAAATCTCACTTGGTATTCACCATTTGGTATTTCCCGGTTGTTCGCGTCAAGCACATAGGCCGAAATTTCAACGTCGCCGATATTGTCGGAATATAGCGTCGTGTCCGTTTCCGCGAGAACACGACCATTCGCGTTTCCTTGAACGCCTTGATTTCCCCGGCTCTCAATTCCCGCCACGATTCCGCCCGAGTCAAGAACCGAATCTTTCAAATTCTTTTGGCCTTCAATGCTGATTCCGAATTTGTTTTCATATTCTTTTTCTTTTTTTGTTTTTTCAATTTCTGTCTGAATTTCAGCCACCTTTTGTTTCCCCACTTCAGCCAACCGAATTTTCTCCCCCATGTTTTTATTGATCTTCCCAATTCCTGCCGCGAGGCTTTCAATCCCTTCGTTGTATTTCACGATCACTTTTTCCACGATTTGGTTTTTGACTCCTTCCGCCATTCCGATTCCAGTTTTGGAAAGATTCACGAGGAGAAGAATCGCGAGGACAACGGCGGCTTGGCGGACGAAACTCCTCCAAGTCATTTTTGTTTTCGCCAGCGCCTTTGGTTCTTTGAACGCTGCCGGCTCCTTGATTGACCCAAGTTTGGCTGACAGTTGTTTTTTTGTTTTTTCTTTGATTTCTTTTTGCCGGCTCGTGAACTCATCCAGCCACTCGTCGGTCGTCCACCATTTTCCGTCAATCTTTTTTGCTTTCAGATTTTTTTCTCTGGCCTGCAAGACAAGATAACCTTTTTTGTATATTGAGCTTTTTGAAATATCGGATAGCTGGATCATCTCATTACTGTCCGGCACGATCGAACCCCTCGAATCAAAATTATACCCGCCTTTATACTTCACCGACTCGCCGTATTCTCCGCCAAGCTTTTCCGAAAGCTGCTGTCGGATATCTTCTTTTCTTTTCTTCGCCTCCAGCGCGAACTCGTCCAACCATTCTTTTTTCGTGAACCACTGTCCGTCAATCTTTTTTGCCTTCAGCATTCCGCTTCTCGCCTGGATCACCAGATACCCCTTTTTGTACTCCGACATTTTCGCGGCTTCCGCGATAGAAATAAGAAGCTGATCCGAGGTCAAATTTGCCGCGTTGTTTTTGTCGCCAAAAGCAAAATTTCTTGAGGCGGAATTGTCCCGTTTCTTTTCGCTCTTTTTTGTTATCCTGTTTATTTCCTTCCTCACGATTGATTTTACTCTTATATAATACTTATATCAGTCTCGCCGTTTATCTAATATTATAGACTTATCCTTGATTCTTTTGAATACCTTTTTTCGTCCCAAATTTTCGTTCGTCCGGCTGGCGATTTTTTGGCCCCAAATTATTCAATTTTTTGGCCATATTTTGATCGACATTTTCCATCGCTCTCGGTTCGGCCGAAGCTTTGTCTCATTTCGCCGCTATTTTCAAACGAGCGAATCCGATATTTCAATTTTTATCTTTTAAAATAAAAATATCGGATGAAGATTTTTCCGATATATTACCAATCCGCTTCTGATGGAAAAGTATCGACGGCTACCCGTGAATAATTTTCTCCCCTCCGCCGCATGCCAGCCAGACATTTTTTCCGGACGCGATTTCAAATATATTTTGATCGAATTTTATATTTTCTATTTTGAGTTATCCACAGTTTTATTTTTGCAACTATAAATTTGTGTGACCCCAGAGCAGGCCCTGAACCTCCGGGTTCCGCGGCAAGCCGCGGGGTATCGACGACTTTGATGTTTTCATTCGCTCGGAAATTAAATTATATTTTATTTCTCTCGCTTCATTCAACAATAAAAAAATGATGTTTTATCGACATCATTCTTTTTCGCAATAAATTATTTTTATGGTCGCGCTGTCGAAAAAAACCGGCTGTCCACGCTTTGCGCGTCTGTCTAAATTTTTTCATTAATCATTTTTTTCTTTCTCCGAAATACCAATCCAAAACTTCTTTCGTCACCGGAACCGCCGTCGAGTGCCCTTCCCCTCCGCCTTCAACCAAAACCGCCATCGCGATTTCCGGATCATCATAGGGCGCGAACGAAACAAACCAGCCATGCGTTTTGTTCTCGCTTCCGAATTGAGCTGTTCCAGTTTTCCCGGCCGCTTCGACCGGCAAGTCCTTGAGCGACTGCGCCGTTCCGGAAACGACTGTCTGCCGCATGCCTTCTCTCACCACCGAAATGTTCGAAGGCGAAATGAAATTTTTGTTCAGGACTTCCGGATTTATTTTTTCTTCCGTCCCGTCATTTTTTTTGACGTAGCTCGCGAAGTGCGGGCGATACACCGTGCCCCCGTTCGCGATAGCCGCGATATAATTCGCGAGCTGAAGCGGCGTCACCGTGTCGAATCCTTGGCCGATAGCCGAGTGAAAATCATCTCCCTGATACCAGCGCTCGCCAATCTTGTTTAGCTTCCAGGATTGGTCC
This sequence comes from Candidatus Moraniibacteriota bacterium, assembly GCA_028716005.1. GTDB lineage: Bacteria > Patescibacteriota > Minisyncoccia > Moranbacterales > UBA11712 > UBA11712. The sequence continues at coordinate 4,861 of JAQUQQ010000041.1, forward strand.
GGCATAAGCCCGCTGGTTTCTCCGGGTATATCAATGCCCAAAATTTTTCCGAGCCCAAAAAGGTCGGCGTATTTTTTTATCCGGTCAATTCCAAGCGCCGGAACATCTTGCCACCCGCCGCCAACGGTATAAAAGAAAACGTCGCAGCTCTCGGCAATGGCTTTTCGCACGTCAGTCAGCCCGTGCGTTTTCCAATCCGGAAAATTATAACTTCCGATCCTGATGCCGCCACCGCAGTCAACGGTCGTATCCGGAGAAATTGTTTTTTCCTGGAGCGCCGCCGCGGCCACCAGCGGTTTCAAAGTCGAGCCAGGTGGATATTCGCCTGAAATAGCGCGGTTGAACATCGGTTTGTTTTCGTCGCCAAGAAGTTTTCCATAGTCTTCGGACGAAATGCCCTGTGAAAAAAGGTTGTTGTCAAATCCGGGCAGGCTCACCAGCGCCAAGATTTCGCCATTTTTCGGATTGATGGCGACCGCTGCCGCTGTTTTCGTTCCGGTTTGCGAAAACATGTTCTCAAGCCGCTCCTCGATCTTTTCCTGAAGATCCGCGTCCAGCCCCAAATGCAAATCGCTCCCATTGATTGGATTTTCCGTCCCCAGATTCTTCTTGATATTCCCGGATGAATCAACCTCGACTTTCTGTTTTCCGTTCACGCCGCGCAAATATTTTTCATAACTTTCCTCGAGCCCCATTTTTCCAATGTAATCCGTGAGAAGATAGTCGGAATGATCTTTGAGTTCTCCGGGATTTATTTTTCCCGTGTATCCGACAACCGGAGAAAACACGGCTCCATTTTCATACTGTCTGACAGCCGTCCTGTCCAAATAAAAACCCTCGAGCTCACTTTTCTTTTCGGAGAAAACAAGGGCCTCCTCCTCGCTAATGTTGCTTTTCACGAGAACCGGATTCAGTGAATCGGCGTCCTGGGAATTGGTGATGGCCGCCACGTTTTGGTCGTTCATACCGAGAATTTCCGCCACGGATTTTATCTCATTATTTTTTTGGGCGGCGTCTTTCGAAAAGTCAGCCGGGATGAAAATTGCGTCAAAGCTGGGCACGTTCCTGACCAGCTCTCTGCCGTTCCTGTCAAAAATGATGCCCCTGGGCGCCTTTATGTCCACATAGCGCATCCGGTTGTCTTTCGCCAACTGGTTATAAAAATCTCCTTTCAACACCTGGAGATAAAATACACGAACCGCCAAAGCCGCGAAAACCAAAATCGCGACCAGCCGAAAAAATCGAAAGCCCCAACTGTCAATAGGCTCGCTGATCAGCATTTCTTCTCGCTGGCTGCCGTCGCCAAAATTTGTCACTTCTTCGATTTCAATTCCTTTTCCCTGGCGCCTGTTTTTGAAAAATTTGTTGAGAATCATTGGGTTATTTTATCTTTTATTTCTGGCCAAAAAAATTTCCGATCTTTTTGGAATCTTGCGGGCGAAAAAATAAACGGGAATGACCGAAGCAGCCGTATAAACTGTCTTCAGCGCGTAGTCCGCCCCCAAAGAGGGAAAGGAGTGAGAAGCGGAAATACTCAAGGAAAAAAATCCTTCAGTTTTGAAAATAATCCCCATCAGCGCGTCAAAGACAACGCTTGAAATGCCGGCCGTGAAAAAAAGAAGGACAGCGAACAAATATCTCTTCGAGCGCAGTTCCGCGATGGCCTTCATTTTGTCGATTAGCCAAAGAATGACAACCAAAGCCAAAATCCCTGATCCGATAAGCCAGGAAGACCCGACGTCCAAAAAAAATCCGGCGAGGACGGTCCAGCCCAGCGATTTTTCAAAACCGAAGATTATAGCCAGGCTCACCGTGAGCGCCACGAACAAATTGGGAATCCGGCCGCTCCGGAAAAAAACTCCCAGAATGGAATACTGGAGAATAAAGAGAATCAGAACGAACAAAAAAAGATACATTTTTCTCATATTCACAAGAACTCTCAAAAAGTCAAAAATTTCGTTTCCTCCGCGTATACATTCGTTATAACTCGTGTATCAAAACTTTTTCACGATAGAAACTACTTTGAGGGAAGAAAAATCGACTGAAGAATAAATCGCGGCTTGCTGAAAAAGCTTGTCTTCGGATTGGCCGACTTGGCCGATTTTTCCAATGAAGAGCCCTCTCGGCAATCCGCCCCCCAATCCCGACGTGATGACTGTGTCCCCTTCTTTCACGACTTCCGCTTGCGATATCATATCCATGGCCGTTCCAAGTCCGTATGTTCCCCGAATGATTCCTTTCGCTCCGGATTCCAAAATCTCGCCGTTCACGGCGCTTTCCCGGTCGGCTATCAGCACCACCTTGGCCGTATCCGGAAAAACCTGGCTCACTTTTCCGACCAGAATGCCGTTCGAGACAATGGCCGCCATGCCTTCTCTGATTCCCGCGTTTCCTCCTTTGTCGATGAGAATCGAACTGCCCGATCCGAGCGCGTCCTGTCCGATCACAAAGCTGGCCTCGAGTTCATATTTGTTTTTCGGCAGAAGATCCATTTCCGTCCGCAAAAGTTTGTTTTCCTCGGCCGTATCCTTGAATCTCGCAATTTCCGCCGAAAGCTGCCGGTTTTCTTCAATCAGTTTTTCATTCTCGTCCTTGAGCTCGCCAATTGATCCAAGGAACTGGAAAAGGCCATGAGTTCCTCCGGAAAAAATGCGAAAAGTTTTCATGAACGGACTCACGATCCAAAGGGCCGCCCCCCGCACCGGACTGTCCGCCCCGCGGGAAAAAATGAAAACAACAATGAGCAGAAGAACAACTGCGAAAATAAACTTTATATTTTTACGGGAAAAAAAGCGCATAATTTGTATTTAGTATTTGGTATTTGGTATTTAGTATTTAGTATTTTATTTTATTGATATCAAAAAAAATATACCAGATACAAAATACCAAATACTATATACTAAAAGGACACTTTATCATACTGCGTTTCCGTCAGAACGTCTTTCAACTCATCGATATGCTCAAGGATTATCCCCGTTCCCCGGACAACCGCCGTCAGCGGGTCATCCATCACCCGGACCGGCATATCCGTCTGCTCGGAAATGAGCCGCTCGATCCCTCGA
>JAQUQQ010000042.1:0-3939 GCA_028716005.1 Candidatus Moraniibacteriota bacterium
TATGTGACAACTGACCTTGGGATCGCCGCTTTTTCGGTTTTTGCTTTCTATTTTTTCACAAAATATCTCAAAAAACCGAATTGGAAAATGACGATCCTCGCCGGAATATTTTTGGGACTGGCCCAACTCGCCAAATTTTCGGCCGTGCTCCTTTTCCCTATTTTTGGATTGTCTCTTCTTGTTTACATATTCGCGAGAAAAGAAAAACTTCCGGCATCGCTCCTGGGCTCGGCAAAAATAAAAAAATTCTGGCTCAGGAAATTCTATCATTACGCGATCTCGTTCGTCGTCATTTTCGTGATTTGTTTCGCCGTCATTTGGGTGGTTTATGAAGCCAATATCTTCAAAATGCCTCCGGAAAAAATCCATCAGCTCATCGACACGCAGCTTTACGGCGGAGCGCAGAATATCGCGTCTCCCTATCTCCATAAAATGGCCAATGTCTCGGTTTTGCGGCCATTTGCCCAATATTTCACCGGATTTTTCATGGTCTTCGGACGAGTGGCGGGCGGAAACACGACCTATTTCTTCGGCCAAGTGACGAACCAAAGTTTTCGGGCGTATTTTCCGATGGTATTTCTCATCAAGGAGCCGATTCCGACTCTTTTCTTGCTTCTTAGCGCTCTCTCAATCGCCTTTTATTTCATTTTGCGGAATAACTTGGCTGATTTTCCGAAACACGTTTGGAAAAATGCCAAAAAATATCTGGACGGGCACATCACCGAAACCGCTATGCTTGGCTTCATAGCTCTTTATGCCTACGTGAGCATCACGGGAAACTTAAACATCGGTTTTCGGCATCTCTTCCCGATTCTCCCGTTCATGTATATTCTCGTTTCCAAAGAAATCTTTTTTCTCTGGGCGAAACTGCGGGGCAACACCAGAAAAATATATTCCGCTGTCGTCGGCGTCCTTCTGCTTTGGCTTGTTGCCGAGACGGCTTTTGCCTATCCCTATTATCTCGCCTATTTCAACGAAACCGTCGGCGGATCAAAAAACGGCTACAAGTATGTAACCGATTCGAACGTCGACTGGGGACAGGATTTGAAGCGCCTCAAAACTTTTGTTGACGAGAATAATATTGACAAAATTCGCGTGGACTATTTCGGCGGCGGGGATGTTGTCCACTATCTCGGAGACAAGGCCGTCGTTTGGCACGCCAATTCCGGACAAGAGCCCGGCTGGTATGCCATTTCGGCCACGTTTCTTCAAAACTCGGTGTATTATAAAATCACGGAAGGAAAACCGGACTACGAGTGGCTGCGGGAAAGAAAACCATACGCGGAGATTGGATATTCTATTTTGGTATACAAAATAAACTAAAAAGTAAAAGTGAAAAACGAAAAACTTTGGAAATCGCTACGCTCGTGGATTTTTTTATAAATTAGTCGCGGAGCGACACCTTAGTTTTTCGCTTTTAGCTTTAAGTTTTTAGCTTGTAATACACTTTTCCTTTTATCCTCAAATCAAGATAATCCAGGCTGTTTCTTTTGTCTCCAGCCAAATCTTTCTCGAACACTGTTTCGAGAATTTTTTTTGTGTCATCAGGGGGAACAGCGCTCGAAAGTTTCAGCGTCCAGCTCCCGTCGCCCTCTTTGATTCTCGTGATTATTTCCTGCGAAGCAAGGGCGGGCGTGTGATAATCGCCGTCAATTTGGAGGCCCAAATCGTCGGTGAGCACCGCGTCAATTTCTTTGAGATATTGGATAAAATTTCCGCCGAGCGAGGTTTTCCCAATCTCCACCGGGCGGGCGTTGTCGTCAACTGCGACCAAAAAACGATTCTTGTTTATTTCCTCATCGGCCGTGTTTGCCCCGGAATAGACAAGGCCGCTTTTGTCAGCCAGATAGCAGACTCCCCCGCTGCACCAGATAAGCTCCGGTTGGCGCTCTTTCACCTTGACCAGAATTGCCCGGGGGAATTTTTTTTCGATTGAAGAAACCTCAAGGCGGTTGAAATCATTTTTGAGCTCATTGCTTATGGCGCTTTTCCTGACAAGAAGAAGGTTGCGTTTTGAAAAGTATTTCAGATATTTCCCTTCCATCGCCGCGTTGACTTTTTCAACTATCTGCTCGGAAGAGATTTCGTTGTTTCCTTCGACGGATACCGCGTCGACTTCCAAAAATGGGGAGAAAAAAAGAAGATATCCGCAAACTCCCAAAAATCCCAAAAACAAGATCCAAAAAAGAAAACGGCTGAAACGGCCCTTTTTTTCCTGATTATCCCTTCTTGGAACCCCGGCATAGACTTTCGGGTTCCTTCCTTTCCAGCTTTTGTTTTTTTCTTTTTTTCGGAACAAGGCCATTTGTATACAAAATACAATATACTAAATACTAGATACTAATTACAGGATATTTTTCACTACTTTCGCCGCCATCCAGGCGTATATGTTCGTCCGGCCGTATTTTTTGATCCGGACGGATTCTTTTTTATTTTGAAAAACAAAGTCAAAAGTCTGGCCCTGGGCATCGGTTTTGAGATTCTCCGCCCGGGCGTCCGCGTCCGCGGCAAATCCAAAGGTGATCACTTTTGCTTTGGCATGCTTCGCGAGATCTTTCACCCGCTCATCATCGCTGTTCAAGAGCAGATATCCTTTTTCCGGAATTTTTTTCGCCAAAAGCTTCATTTCTTCGAAAATTTTCTCGAGGCTCGAGTTTGAATAGGTATAGCTTCCTTCAATATTGGTGACAACAGCCACGTTCGGCCGGACCATCCCAAGAAGATATTCCATATCGCCTTTTTCCTCGACTCCCAGTTCCAGCACCAGTTTTTTGGGGAACTTCCGCCCGAAAAGAGCCCGCATTTTGGCCTGGATAAGAATTTTGAGCCACCGGAGCGCCGAAGATTCGCCGGAATCGAGATAAAGGATCGCCAGAGGCAGGCCGATTTCCGTGTTATATGATTTCGGATTCCCCCGGACTTCCTCTTCGCCGCCTGCCTCGCCGGTAGGCGGGAATTTTTCCCGCAGAAATTTGAGAATGTAGTCTTTGGTCGTCGTTTTGTTCGTGCTTCCCGCCACGGCGACAATGAACGGACGGTGCCGCCAGAGGGTGATTTTGGTGAAAAGCTTGAGGTGGAATTGAACGATTTTTTTGAGTATGGATTTCATCAATATGTAATTAGTAATTGATAATTAGTAATTGGGATATTTTCTGATCCGAATTGCGAATTACTAATTGCGAATTACGAAAAATTCTTGCCAAAGAATTTTTCTAGCCTGTCAAACGCCAAATTGATGTCTTCTTCGCTTCTCCCGAAACACATTCGGATATGGTTTTCGCCGCTCGGTCCGAAAGCCGCGCCCGGAACAGTCGCCACTTTCGCTTTCTCCAATAATTCTATCGCAAACTGCCAAGAGCCGCCATCACCGGCGATTTTTTTGAGAATTTCGTCTTTTATTCTTGGAAAAACAAAATAGGCGCTGTCCGGCTTTTGGTATTCAAAAATATGGCCGAGTTTGTCCAGCCTTTGGCAGGCGAGATCCCTTCTTTTTTGAAAATATTCCCTGAAGCGCGCGACTTCTTCACCGGCCATCTCAAGCGCCGCTTGGGCCGCGAACTGGGAAACGACCGGCGCGCAAGTGACCAGAGCGTCATGGACGGCCAAAATACGCGCGGCCAGGTCCTGATGCGTCGCGAGGAACGCAATCCGCCATCCCGTCATGGCATAGGCCTTGGAAAAGGAAAAAATATACACCACCCGGTCTCTTATTCCTCTCAATTCTCCCAAAGAATAAATTTTTTCGTCCGAATCAAAAATAAAATCTTTATAGACTTCGTCGCTCAAGATATACAAATCGTGCTTGATGGCCAGTTGCGCGAGAGCATGGAGCTGGTTGCGTTTGAAGATCGTTCCGGTCGGGTTGTTCGGATTGCAAAAAAGGAATGCTTTTGTTTTCGGGGTAATCAGGCGCTCAAATTTCTCAATATCCAGCGCCCA
>JAQUQQ010000042.1:4039-7835 GCA_028716005.1 Candidatus Moraniibacteriota bacterium
AGTTTTGCGTTATTTTTAATGTGAACTGCCTTGAATTTTCCCTGCAGCAGAGCTCCCGATCTTTTGTATTTCTCATTGAAATATTTTGTGAAACTTGTTCCTAATTTATGCATAAACTTTTCTATACCCTTTCCGGTCCTCTGTTTCACTAACAAATGGTAGTGATTCGGGTTCAAACAATAAGCAACGATATCAATAAGGAATTTTCTATTCCTAAAGCCGAGCTTTTGGAATGGTGATGCTGACTTTTCTTTGCATCTCATGTAATCACGCCATTGCAGCAACAGGCCGTCTTCTTCATCGTTTAGTAAATTCAGCGAAAGCAAAAACCTTTGATAGTCTTTTTCTTCCAAGAATATCTTTCTTTTGTCCACACCTCTATTGAAGATGTGGTAATATTCTCCGTTGGCAAATTTTATTTTTCTCACTTTATTTTCATTCCTAAAGCCGAGCTTTAGGAATAATGGTTTTTTGTTCTCCCGGCATGTATTTTCGCAAAACTTCTGGAATCACAACCGAACCGTCGGCCTGCTGTCCGTTTTCAATGATGGCGATCAGCGCCCGGGAAACCGCAATCGCGGTGCCGTTCAGCATATGCAAAAATTCTTTTTTCCCGTCTGTCCGCTGCACTTTCACGTTAAGCCGCCTCGCTTGATAGTCGGTCGTGTCGGAAGTCGAGGTCACTTCGCCCCAGCCGTTCCGGCTTGTCATCCAGGCTTCGAGGTCATATTTGCGATAGGCCGGCCCGCCCAAATCTCCCGTGCAGATGTCTACCACCCGAAACGGCACGCCCAGACCTTTGAAAATTTTCACTTCCATGTCTTTGAGAAAGGTGTGCATCTCTTCCGATTTTTCGGGCTTTGTGTAGGCGAACATTTCCACTTTCGTGAACTGGTGCACCCGGAAAAGCCCGGCGCTGTGCCGGCCATAGGAACCGGCTTCGGTGCGGAAGCAGTGGGAAAGAGCCACGTATTTTTTGGGAAGTTCACTTTCGGGCAAAATTTCGTTCATATGATATCCGCCCATCGTGATTTCGGCCGTTCCGACCAAATTGAGATCTGTTTTTTCAACGCTATAAATTTGCGACTCCTGCCCCCGCGGATTGAACCCGATTCCAAGCAAAATCTCGTCTTTGGCCAAATCCGGAGTGGAAAAAGCCGCAAATCCTTCTTTCACGCAAATATCGAGGGCATAATTCACAAGCGCCTGCTCCAAAAAAACCGCTTCGTTCTTGAGAAAATAGAATTTTGTTCCGGCGACCTTCGCTCCCCTTTCGAAGTCAATGAGGTCTAAATTCTTCATCAGCTCTTCGTGCCCTTTCGGCTCAAAAGAAAATTTTGGCGGTTCGCCGTATCTTTCGATTTCCTTGTTTTCGCTGTCGTCTTTTCCGATCGGCGAGTTGGGATGCGACATATTCGGAATCTGGAGATAGAGCTTTTTCCATTTCTTTTCCGCTTTTTCCAGTTTCGGCTCGAGTTCCGCGAGTTGATCCTTGATCGCTTTCCCCTTTGCGATTGCCTCTTCCTTGTTGGCCACGGTTTTCATTTCTTCGTTCAGGCGGTTTTTTTCGCCTTTCAGCTCTTCAATTTTCTGAATCAGATCTTTCCGTTCATCGTCCAGACGCAAAAAACGGTCAAGACCGCACCGGATGTTGCGCAGTTTGCAATTTTTTTTCACCGCGTCCTTGTTTTCCCGGATGAATTTGATGTCGAGCATAAATTTATGATTAATAATTCATTTTATCACTTCTTCCAATCTTTTTTCAAGAAATTTCTTGTCCAAAACACTCAAAAACCAGCCGACCTTGGGGCCGCGGTCCTTGCCGAGAAAACTGAGATATATCGCCGAAAAAAGCTCCCTCGGCTCAATCGCCATTTCTTTTTTGATGCCGTGCACCTCGGTGTGAAGAAGCTGGCCGTCAAGCTCTTCATGAGATTTGATATACTCCAAAATTTTTCTGAGGCCTTCTTTTTGCCGCTCGCTGAAATTTTTGGCCGCCTCCGGCACACTTTTCTCCTGAAGTTCATACTTGTAGTCTTCTGGAGCAAATTTTTCGAGCCACCTTTTCGCGTATCCGGCGCGATATTCAATTTCTTTTCTGTCCTCGTCCGAAAGCGGAGCTTCTTTCAGCTTCTCGACGGCTTCAAAATTGTCCATATGCGGCATTTGCACGATGAAGGCCATTTGGGAAAACCTCGGCAAAAATCTTTCCGCTGTTTTTTCTTCGCGGTTTTTGTGCATTAGCTTGAAAATTCTGGGGTAATCCCCGTCCACTTTCTTGAAAAAAGCCTCGGCCAGCTTGTCATAGGTATCATAAAGAACCGGAATGGTGTCCCCGTCCGGAATGAAATCGATAACGCGCCTGGGATCTTTTCCAAGAAGAAGCAGTCGCAAAAGTTCCGGCGGCAGAGTATCCGCGATTTCCCGAGAGGACGAACCGGCGCCCCGCGAAGACGACATTTTCTTCCCGCTCACATTGAAAAACTCGTAGGGAATGTTGAACGGCGGCTGGCAAGCAAAAATTTCCCGACAAATGGCTTCGGCAATGTTTCTCGATCCGCCTTTCGTCGAGTGGTCTTTTCCCGCCCCTTCGATATCAACTCCGAGAACCTTGAATTTGGCCGCCCATTCCACTTTCCAAGGTAGCTTGGCGTTTCCGTCAAAAGGTGAATTTTTCCCCTTGTATCCGCAGCCGCGAGTCCAGGAGACAGCATTCTCGGCGCATTCATACTCCACTTTTTCACCGTCAAAACTCACGGCCCGAGTGGTGCTGATCTTGCCGCATTTTTCGCAAATCATCTGCACCGGCAGCCATTGGCCTTCCTTCTGCGATCCGGAAACTTTTTTATAAATTTCTCTTATCTTGCCTGCGTTTTCAATGGCGATCCTGATCGCTTCGTTATACTTCCCTTTTTTATATAAATCGCTCGCACGGTAAAATTCCGGATCAAATCCCAATTCCCGGATAACCCCGATGTATTCTTCACCGAAATATTCGGCATAATTTTTCGCCTTTCCGTCGGGACTGGGGACATTGCAAAGCGGCATTCCCATATACGGCTCGAATTTTTCTTTGCTGAGGTATACTGGCAAGCCGTCCATGGGATCGAAATCGTTTATTTCATAAAGAAATTTATTGCACACGCCATTTTCTCCGAGGACTTCCGAAATGATTCCGTGAATCGCCACGCCGCGAAGAGATCCAACATGCACCCGCCCGGAAGCCGTTTTTTCATCGCGAATAACAAGCGGCTGACCGCTTTCAATTTTTTCCCGGTATTCTTTTTTGATTTGCCTGACAAGCTTGTCCGCCCAAAACATAAGAATATTAAAATAGATTAGGGGTGTTTGATTCAATAATATTACCCGTTTTCCCGCAAAAAAACAACCCCTCCTCTCGCGAGAGGAGGGGTTGCCGGATATGCACAAAATTCTATTTCACTTCAATAATCTTATACTCTTTCTCCCCGCTGGGCGTGCCGGCCTTCACTTTGTCGCCGGCCTTTTTGCCGAGAAGCACCTTTCCGATCGGCGATTCGTTGGAAATTTTCCAAACCAAGGGATCGGCTTCGTTCGAACCGACAATTTCAAAAACCTGTTCATCTCCATTGAATTTCACTTTCACTTTGGAGCCCATCTGAACCACATTGGAACCCTTCACAAAACTTGCCACTTCCGAGGTGCGGATGGCGTTTTCAAGTTCCATGATCCGCCTTTCGTTGTCAGCCTGCTGGCGCTTGGCCTCGGTATATTCCGCGTTTTCAGAGAGATCGCCCTGCTCCTTGGCTTCCTTGAT
>JAQUQQ010000043.1 GCA_028716005.1 Candidatus Moraniibacteriota bacterium
GTGCGCTGGGCGGATGGAGAAGTGAGCGATATTTTGAAGAAATATAAAATATATAGCGACGTATCGCAGCTCATTGTGGCGCTTGATTGCCAAAGGACGGTTGGAATCAAAGGCGACGGGCGGGTCTATGCCTATTCGATCATTGTTCGGGGAGTGAAAACACTGGACTTCATGACAGCGGAGGGCGTCCAATTTCCGGCGAACGTGCGGCGGGAAATTTCGACCGCTGTCACAAAACATCCAAAAATAGTCCGCGTCTTTTTCGACGAAACCAACAAGCCGCCGGCGACAACGGAGATGGAATGACATTGACGTCTTGAAATCTAGTATGGTATCTTTTAAAAATTGTATGTGAAAAAACCGCTAAAGGGGGCTCTATGATAAATATCATTGAGAGCATAAAAGCTGAATTTTGGGGATATGCTGAGCAAAAGAGGTTGGAGCTGGTCTTAGAAAAAAAGGACCGCTTAAAATACAAATCGCCTAGTCGGATGTTTCAATTGGACCGCGATGAAATTTTTTTGGCCATGAAGGACGCGATAGCCAAAAGTCTGGAAAAAGCTGGAATCGATTTCGTGAGAAGCTCATTTGGAATCATCATTCAAAAAACCACGCAAAAGCCACGAATCCTGATCACGGTCGATGCGGATACAGAGTTCTGTTATTTTATTGTCAGTTGAAAAGGGAGGTTATCTGGAGGCGATTAGAAAACATTTTTCCCGGGGCGTGTTCGTTCACGCTCCTTTTCATTTGTGCTGATATTTTCCCCGTGATAAGATTTTATTGATGAATAAAATAATTCTCGAAAAACTCAAGAAATGGCAGACAGAAAGGGCGCGACGGGACAATGTCGAAGCCTATCGGGTTTTGCCGTATTCAACTCTCGAAGAAATAGCCCGCCGCGAACCGCAAAATGCGGAAGAGCTTTTGGAAGTGAAGGGCATCAAAGAAAAAAAACTGGCGCGGTATGGAAAAGAAATCTTAGCCATAGTCAATGAAGCGGATGGCGAGGAAAATATTGTTGATATCGAGAAGGAGGACAGGATCTTTGAGGTGGGGGAATATTTGGATTATCTCAACATAAAACTGCTTGAATCCGAAGCAAAGATCAAAGGCGAAGTGTCGAGCGTCGAGAATCGCGGGAATTATATTTTTTTCGGTATCAAAGACAAAGAAGGCGAAAGCCTTTTGAATTGTTTCATCTGGGGAAATGATTATTCCATGAGCGGAGTGGATCTTGAAGAGGGGACGGAGGTTATCATCTGGGGCTATCCGAACGTCTATAAGCCGAGCGGAAGAATGTCGTTTCAAACGAAACTCATTGAAGTGGTCGGGGAGGGAGCGCTCAAAAAAGCCTATGACGAGCTGAAAAGAAAATTGGAAGCTGAAGGGATATTCGCGCCGGAACGAAAAAAAATCATTCCCGATTTTTCACACAAAATTGGCCTGATAACTTCCCATCAGGGCGCGGCGATTGGGGATTTCACGACGAATCTGGGAAGCTATGGCTTCGATATTAAGTTCTATTCTTCGCGGGTGGAGGGGAAACAGGCAGTTTTTGATCTGGTGAAAGCGATGAAATGGTTCAACAAAAATATGCCGGATTTGGACGCGATTGTTTTGGTCCGGGGCGGGGGGAGCCTTGAAAGTCTCCAGGCTTTCAATACGGAATCGCTTGTCCGTGAAATCGCCGATTCAAAAATTCCGGTTCTGGCAGGCGTTGGGCATGAACAAGACGTGACGCTCGCGGCTCTCGCGGCGGACAAAATGGTTTCGACTCCAACGGGCGCGGCGGTGGAACTCACAAAATCTTGGGATGAAGCGGCCAACAAGGTCGACGCGGCCGAGCGCGAATTGGTTTCATATCTTTCAGGAATATTTGAACGGTTTGATCAAGCGAAAATAAGGCTTCATCGGGAATTTGAGAAAATAGGGCAAGCCGTTTTTTATAGCCGTGAAAAAATAGATGGTTTTTCAAAAAATGTATCAATCATTTTTGGCCGTTGTATTTCGGAAACAAGAGAAACAATCAGAAATATCGAGAGTCAACTGAATCTCAACAATCCGGAGAGACAATTGAAACTTGGATACAGCCTGGTCAGCCTGAGAGGAAAAATTGTGAGGAGCGTGAAAAATGTCAATATTGGCGATGATTTGAATATAAAGGTCGGTGACGGGGAAATAGAGTCGGAAATTAGGAAGATTCATGATTTATGATTTAAGAATTAAGAATATTTTATGTCAAAAGAAACAAATCTCTCGGAGTCTCTCAAGAAACTCGAAGAAATCGTCGAGTGGTTTGAAAACCAGGGGGAAGTGGATGTCGAAAAGGGAATCGAAAAAGTGAAAGAGGGAGTGAAGCTTATCAAAGCCAGCCGCGAGCGTCTCAAAAAAGTCGAAAATGAATTTGAAGAGGTGAGGAAAGAATTGGAAGAAAATTCAGAAAATTAAAAAAGGAGCCTGCAGTGCAGGCCCCGTCGGGTTTGGAAATTTCATATCAGCCCGGAAAAGTTGGTAGTTGGCGCAAAGCCTCTTTGTTGAGCGCCAATGGCCAAGTATTTTTTGGCAGGAAAATGTTCCCCAAATTAAGAACGGACAAAGAAGGATCTTTTTGCGGGTCAACATCCGCAAGACATTTGCCCGATCGAGGAAACATTCTTCTGATTCCTTTCTCATCCTTTACGAAAATATTCCGGGGATGAATGGGGGGAGCTTTCTCGCCGTCGATAACAGGAATAAACTGGCCGCTTGGAAGCTCATCAAGACGCAGCATAACAGTTTCAACGACCTCTGCCCTGGGTTTGATTGTCATGCATTTGTCTTCGATAGGATTATAGATGACGCCGAGCATCGGACCGAGAGACTCGTGCGCAAATGCAGGTTTCTCGATGACGATGAGAAAGTGACCCGGAACCACCAGTATCGCTTCAGTTTTCCGAGGAAACATTTGAAATAGCCCCTAGCTTTCGAATTTGTCGCTAAACTGATATATTTCTTGTATATCAATTCAATGAAAATGTCAAGGGTTATAGCAAAGAAAGCAACAATGAGAAAAATTTCCCTAAAGGACAAAAGTCTTGAATATTCTTTTCGTGAATCCGCGCGGGCGAGGTGTTTGCGCATCACAATCCATCCGGGCGGGGAACTCTCGGCGACTCTTCCGTATGGAATGAACATAAGCAAACTGGAAAACTTTCTTTGCCAGAAAGCGGATTGGATTTTGCGAAAAATAAATCTGGCGAAAAAGAGAAAGCCGATTATTCTGCTTCCAAAATCAAGCCGGCGGGAATACCTGAAATATAAAAACCAGGCGCTGAAGTCAGCCAAGCTGAAAATCAAGGAATTGAACAAGGCATATAATTTCGAGTATCGCCGAATTTCTATCCGCAACCAAAAAACAAGGTGGGGGAGCTGCAGCCGGAAAGGAAATCTGAATTTCAACTACAGGATTGTCCACCTTCCGGAAAAATATCTCGACTATATAATCGTCCACGAACTCTGCCATCTCAAGGAATTCAATCATTCGAAGAGATTTTGGGATCTGGTCGGGGAGATGATTCCGGATTATAAGATTATAAGGAAAGAATTTAGGAATCTTTGAAATTTATAGCGGTCCGACCGCGCAGCCGGAAAGGGACGCGGACGGACCGCGGTTGAAATTTCAAGCTTGCTAAAAATCCGATTTTGTGCTAAAATAACGATTAGGAAGCATAGAAACGGGTGCCCCCCGTTTTTTATTTTTTAAACCGGCTTAATGTCCGATTTTGTCGCCATAGAAATAAAAAAACAATCCAAATTTTGGACTTTTATCGCAAAGGCCTTTCTTTTGATCGTTATAGTTTCTTTTTCGGGGGCTCTGGCGGCCTTCGGCGCACAGCTGGTTGTTTTTTCACAGGATTCTCTTTCAGCGAAAATAACCAAAGAAAAAGAATTTGGCCCGCGGGAAAAAGTCGCCATAGTCTTCAGCAAAAAAGTTGATCCATCCTCGATTGAGAGTGGCTTTTCAATCTCCCCCGGCGCAAAACTGAAATTTGTCTGGGCTCAAGACAACCAGGAGCTTGATTTGAAACCGGAATCATATTTCAATCCGGGAGAAAAATACAACATCAAGATAAAAACAAAAGAAGGCATTTTCGAAAACAAAGAAAATGAAATCAACCTGTCCTTCCAAATAGAAGATTATCCAAAAGTGCTGAAAGCAGAACCGGGAAAGGAAAACACTTCCATCAGCGTCAGTTCGGATTTCAAAGTTTTTTTTGACAAGCCGACAAGCGATTTTGACATCAACTTTGTCATTGATCCATTCGACAGTTTCAATTTTGAAGCCAACGACGAAAAAACTGAATTTAGAATTTATTCGAAAGACAAACTTCGGTATGAGACGGAATATAAAATGAGAATCACGGCGAAAGTCGCCGGAGAGGGAAACAGTGATTCACTCAAAGATATTTTCAGCGGATCTTTTCAGACGGAAAAAAAACCATATGTCGCTCCAGTGAGAAGCAATTCAGCGGTCATTCCCGAAGACCAGGTGGTGGATCAAAGCGCGAAAATCAGCAGCGGGAAATATATTGACATCAATCTTTCCAAGCAGCATCTTTCAACTTTCGAAAACAGCCAGCGCCTCGGGACATACCGAATTTCCACCGGAAAGAAGGGAATGGCGACACCGACCGGAAATTTCAAAATTATGGCGAAGCGCGGCCGGGCCTGGTCAAACAAATATAAGCTCTTCATGCCGTATTTCATGCAGTTCACCGGAGCGGGGCATGGCATTCACGAGCTTCCCGAGTGGCCGGGGGGATACAAAGAAGGCGCGGCCCATCTCGGGATCCCAGTTTCGCACGGCTGCGTCCGGCTCGGAGTGGGACCGGCCGCCACGGTTTATTCCTGGTCGGATATTGGAACGCCGGTGGTTATTCACTATTAGTGAAAAATTTGCTAATATATAGATACAAAAATAAAAATAAAAGCTAGAGGAGGTGAACAAATGGGAATAAAATCATCATCAGACATTTTTTTCATCGTTTCGGTGGCGGCGGTTTTGATGGCGGTTCTCTCGTGGGCGATTGGGCCAATGTGGCTCGCGGCAAGCCAGTGGCTTCTGGTTGCCATCACAGTTGGAATCTGGGGAATATATCTCCGGCTTCGCGACATGCATGAGGGAAATGGGAAAAATGGAAAAAAGAAATGAAAAGCTCGGCTTTGAGGAATTCATAAAGGTTCGACCGTTCTTGATTTTGAGGTCGAACCTTGATGGATATCAGATTTATGAAAAAACTTGCCATCTTTGATATTGACGGGACGATTTTTCGAAAGAATCTTCATTTCGAACTGATTGACGAACTCTCCTGGCGGGGAATATTTTCAAAAGGCGCGCGAAAAACTTTGGTGCAAGCTTACGCCAATTGGCTGGAACATCGCGGGACATATGAAGAATACCGGAAAAAAATTGTCAGCATTTATGAAAGAGAGCTCGAAGGCTGCTGCCAAAAAGATATCATCGATGCCAGCCGGAAAGTGGCCGAGTTCAACAAGGATCGCGTGTATATTTTTACCCGCGATTTGATAAAAAAGTTGAGAAAGGAAAAATGCACGATTATCGCCATTTCTGGTTCTCCGATCGAAATTGTGAAAGAATACAACAAGCATATGAAATTCGACGAAGTTTTCGGGTCGGTTTATGAAACCAACGGAAAGGGTTTTTACACCGGAAAAACAGTTTTTGAGCCGGTGAAGCACAAGGGGCATTTGGTCGGGCAATATATTTCCGAGAAAAATATGACATTGGAAGAGTCTTGCGGAGTAGGGGACACGGAATCAGACATCAGTTTTCTCAAAATGGTTTCCCATCCAATCGCTTTCAATCCCAATTTGAATCTCGAGAAAGCGGCCCGGAGGAAAAAGTGGAAAATAGTTGTCGAAAAGAAAGACGTGATATATGATATAGGAAATTTCAAGATTATTAACCCTCGCTAAAAATTATGCCCAAGACATGGAACGCGGAAGAGCTTTTTGAGTGGTTTGTTTCAAAGACTATCTGGTTTTATCTGCCTTTTTACGCGCTTTGGCGTTTTGGCAGGGAACTCTTTCAGGAAATATTTTCCAATGAAGAAAAATAATGGCGAAATCTTTTTCCGAAAAAGTAATTGGAATTGTCGTCCGGATCCCCAGAGGCCGGACGCTTTCTTATAAAGAGGTCGCGAGAAGAGCCGGAAATGAAAAAGCAGCCCGGGCGGTGGGCAACTTTTTGAATCGTTATTATCACGATTGTATCAAAAAAAAGAAACAGACAATTCCTTGTCATCGAGTGATCAGATCGGACGGAAAAATCGGGGAATACGCGCGAGGGGAGAAAGAAAAAAGAAAATTATTGCAAAAAGAAAAGGCCCCATAAGGGGCCGATGAAGGTTGAAATTATTGGTTTTTTGGCGCTTTGCTATTCGGCGAAGCGCTTTTCGATAAACGACCAAGCTTCCCCGAATTCCTTGTCAAAGGTTTCTGAGGGGTAATCAGCAGGGAAACCGAAAGCAATTGCGTTCTTTATGATCTGTTTATCCACGGTTCCCCCGGAGGCAGTGATGTTTCTGAGTATAAACTCCGACATGGTATAAACATGCACCGAGGTAAAGTTTGGTTGGAAAACTTTAAGGAATTCGATTTGAAGCATACTGAGCTTCTCATATGCTTCCCTAGTGACCTCGCCTAAATCCGTGCGTTTCAGCGAAATTTTATCGGCCATCCTAAAATCCTCCTTGCGATATGATAAACTATTTTACTGACTCAACCAGCTTTTTGAACTGCTTCGGGAATTTCATCGCCAGCTCGCTGAGGACCTTCCGGTCGAGGGCGATTTTTTTGTCGGTGAGTTTTTTGACGAAGCTTGAATATTTTTCACCATTTTCCCGAAGGGCGGCGTTCAATCTCAAAATCCAAAGGTTCCGGAAGGTTCTTTTTTTCGCC
Organism: Candidatus Moraniibacteriota bacterium; assembly: GCA_028716005.1. Lineage (GTDB taxonomy): Bacteria > Patescibacteriota > Minisyncoccia > Moranbacterales > UBA11712 > UBA11712. The sequence goes on from JAQUQQ010000043.1 coordinate 6,964, forward strand.
CGCCGGTCGCGGTAGGCGTATTGTCCGGCTTTGAGGAGCGCTTCTTTGGCCGCCACATAGTTCGTTTTCCGGCGCCACATATAACCCTTGGTCATCTTCAGGACTTTCTTTCTTCTTTTCGATGCAATTTTTCCTCGTTTGACTCGTGACATATTAGTTGTAGGGTAAATTAAGAAGTATATTTTCCGCGTCGGTTTTGAAAACGACTTCGTCGCTGCGTTTGCGGCGGGTGATTTTTCCGGGATTTCGCGCGTTGAAATGGCCCTGGCCAATGTCGCGGCGCATGACTTTTCTTTTAGCGGTGATTCTCACGCGCTTTCGGACAGCTTTTCTGGTTTTTAGCTTAGGCATAAAAATTAACTCACGAATAGGAGCGAATGAACCGCGAATCGAAGCGAATTTTTTTCAGAATTCGTTCATATTCGCTTCAAATTAGTTCTTCATTCGCGAGTTTTATTTAGGTGCGATTATTACATTAAAACCTCCCGGGAATCTTTTTATTTCCTGTTCGATCTTGCTTGGAACGGAAATTGACATTATGAAATTATTCAAAGTTTGTCGCGCCAGCGGCTGATGGGCTTTTTCTCGTCCTCGAAGACGGATTTCAATCTTCACTTTGTTCGCCTGAGAGAGAAATTTTTCGGCTTGTTTTCTCCGGACATCCAAATCATGGTCATCCGTTTTGAGGCCGAGGCGGATTCCTTTCACTTCGGTTTTCTTTTGTTTGGCCCTCTGCTGCTGTTCTTCTTTGGCTTTCTGGTATTGGAATTTTCCAAAGTCCATGATCTTCACGATAGGGGGCCGGACATTGGGGACAATTTCAACCAGATCCAGTTCTCTCTC
>JAQUQQ010000044.1 GCA_028716005.1 Candidatus Moraniibacteriota bacterium
TCTCTTGGCCGTTCCAATCCGGCCGAAAAAACAGAAAGCCCGTATGCGCCGACTTTTTTCAAAGCCGAGGAAGGAAAAAAAGATGACATTTGGATAAAAGAGGACGAAGAAAAGAGAGCCAAGAAAAAAAGGGTCGTGAGGATTGCCGTGATTTCAGTTTCAGCCTTGGTTTTGCTTTCCGGCGTGGTCTGGGGAGCTTTTTATATAAGGAAAAGTTCTTTCTCGGAAGACAAGGTGACGGTTTCCGTTTCCGGTCCGACAGAAGTCCAGAGCGGAGATTTGGTGACTCTCGAGATTGATTATAAGAATGACAATCGGGCGAGTCTCAAAGACGCCGTGATGCATATAGGCTATTCCGAAAATTTCAAACCGCTTGATAATCTCAATATGGAATCAGACGGGCCCAATTCAAGCCGCTATAACATCGGAACCATCGGAGGAAAGTCGGAGGGGAAAATCGAGCTTCGGGGAAAGTTTTTCGGGACAAAGGGGCTTTTGACCTATGTCAACGCCAAACTCGAATACAGCTCGTCGAATTTCAGCTCCCAATTCGCGGCTGATGGAAAGCTTGGTATTTTGATTTCTTCAAGCCCGCTGGAAGTCGAAGTCGTCGCGCCCCAAAGCGTTTCTTCCGGGGGAGCGGTTTCTTTCGTTGCGAAATACCGGAATTCCGGCCAGCAAGTCTTTCGCGACCTCAAAATGAAAGCGGAACTGCCGTCTGATTTCACGGTGACCACTTCGGAGCCTTTGCCGGCTTCAGGACCGAACGTCTGGTATGTTGGAGATTTGCAGGGGGGAGGAAGCGGTGAAGTGAAGATCGCGGGCGTGCTTTCCGGACAGCCGCAGGAGGAAAAACAATTCAAATTTTCGCTTGGGGAGCTGGGGAGCAGCGACACTTTTGTCGCCTATAACGAAGCTTCAAAGAGCGTCAAAGTCATCGGCGCGGCCGTTGCCCTCACTCAAACAATAAATGGAAAAAACGACGCCCTTTTTGTGAACGCCGGCGACTCACTGAATTTCAAGGTCAAGTTCAAAAATGTGAGCGATACGGCGCTCAAAGACCTGATTCTCACGGAGGAAATTTCGAGCCCCATGCTTGACTATGCTTTCTATAGGGATTCCGCGACAGCCCAGGGAGCGCTCGATTCCGGAAAAGGAACTGTGACCTGGAAAGCTCCCGGCCTTGAAAAATTGAGAGTTTTGAATCCGGGAGAAGAAGGCGAGTTTGAATTTTCAATCAAAGTGAAAGATAAAATTCCTGTCTCAAGCACGAAAGACAAAAATTTTGCCTTTACGGCTCTCTGCCGGGTCGAAAGCCCCGATATTCCGACGCCTGAAGGGCAAAACAAGACTATTTCCGGAAACGGAATTGCGGTGAAACTCAATTCGAAGATCATTGTCCGGGAAGAGGGGTATTATAACGATTCGGAGATCTCGAACACGGGCCCTCTTCCCCTCAAAGTGGGGCAGGAGACAACTTTCGCAATTCACCTCAAAGCAGAAAATATTTCCAACGACATAACGGACGGAAAAATAGTCGTGACTTTGTCTCCCAATGTTTCCTGGAAGAGCAATTTTTTGCCAAAAGACGCGAACGTTGATTATAATGACCGGACGAATGAAATGACCTGGAACATCGGATCTCTCCCGGCGGGCGTGGGAACAATTACCGATCCGAAGGAGCTGGTTTTCCAAATCGGCTTGATTCCACCGGCAAATTTGGTCGGCCAATATCCCAAACTTCTCAAAAGCACGGTTTTTTCGGCAAAGGACACTTTCACCGGACAGAATTTGAAGGCCGAACTTGGTGAAAAAGACACTAATCTTTCGGAAGATTTGAGTGTGGGAAATTCAGGGATGGTGGCGCAACAAAATTAAAATCCTAAATCCTAATATCTAATTCCTAAACAAATCCAAATTATCAAAATCAAAAAATAAAAAAGTTTTGAATTTTGGTTATTTGAATTTTTAATTTGTTTAGAATTTGGTGCTTAGAATTTAGGATTTTTACGATTATGCCAGAGATTGTCAAAAGAAAAAATAATCCAAGGGTAGGAAAGTTGCATACGATGCATGGAACGGTCAGTACCCCGTTTTTTTTGCCTATTGCCACGAAAGGGGCGGTGAAAAATTTGAGTCCCGAAGAACTCCGGGAGCTGGGAGCGGAGATTGTTTTGGGGAATACCTATCATCTTTGGCTCCGGCCGGGAGAAAAACTGGTCCAAAAGGCCGGAGGACTGCGCAAGTTCATGAATTGGGACGGGCCGATTTTGACGGATTCGGGCGGGTATCAGGTTTTTTCTCTCTCGGGAAGAAGAGGCGACAGGAGCAAGGTAGTCTTGTCCGAAAAGGGCGTCGAGTTTCGGGATCCGGTGGATGGAAAAAAATATTTCATGACGCCGGAAAAATCGATCGAAATTCAGCTCGCACTCGGGAGTGATATCATCATGGTTCTGGATGAATGCCCGCCGTATCCGTGTTCAAAAGAATACGCGAAAAAATCGTTGGAGCGAACGACGAGATGGGCGGAACGCTGTTTGAAATATTTCAAACAGCGAATGCAAAATGCAAATCTCAAAATGCAAAATGACAATATAAAATTTAAAAATAAAAAAATACTAAATACTAAATACAAGATACAAAATACAAAAAGACCGTTAATTTTCGGGATAATACAGGGCTCTATATATAAAGATTTGCGGCAGGAATCAGCGCGTCAACTGCTAAAACTAAACTTTGATGGTTACGCGATTGGCGGAGTGGCGGTCGGGGAGCCGCGGGAGAAAATGAAAAAAATTCTGGAATGGGTTTTGCCGATGCTTCCGGCAGATTTGCCGAGATACCTCATGGGACTCGGAAAGCCGGAAGAAATTGTCCACGCAGTGAACTCGGGAATTGATATGTTTGATTGTGTCATTCCAACCCGCAACGCCCGGCATGGGTCGCTTTTTATTTGGAAGAAACCATTCCTAAAGCTCGGCTTTAGGAATGGAATGCAAGGCGGTTTCTATGAAACAATCAACGTCACAAACGAAAAATTCAAAAAAGATTTCAAGCCGGTGGACAAGAATTGCGATTGCTATACCTGCCGGAATTATACCCGCGCCTATCTTCGCCATCTTTTTTCCGTCGGCGAACCGCTGGCGGGGCGCCTCGCCACAATCCACAATTTGAAATTTTATTTGGATCTCATGAAGAAGTTGCGCGAAACAAAAAAATAAGACCCTTTATTTTTCCAATAGACTGTATTGTTTTCAATTTTGATTTCTGCTTTGATTATGAAACACAAGTTTGAACTGGTCGCTCCCGGGGGGAGTCTCGAAAAAATTGAATATGCCTACCATTTTGGCGCGGACGCGGCTTATGCCGGCCTGCCGGTTTTTTCGCTCCGCGCGCGGATCAATGAATTCAATGAAAAAAAATTGGAAAAAGCGGTGAAGTTGGCGCGAAGCCTCGGAAAAAAAATATATTTCACGCTGAATATCTATGCTCACGAACGGCATTTGCCGGAATTGAAAAAACATTTGAGGTTTGTTGCGAAGATAAAACCGGACGCGGTGATCATAAGCGATCCGGGGATTGTCAGTTTGGTAAAAAAAATCGCGCCGCTTATAAAAATTCATCTTTCCACCCAAGCCAACACGACCAATTCTGAAGCGGTGAAATTTTGGCAGTCACAAGGAATTTCGAGAATAATCCTCGCTCGGGAAGTGACGCTCGACGAGATAAAAAAGATCAGGAAAGCTTGTCCCAAAATCGAGCTTGAATATTTTGTCCACGGGGCGATGTGCATGAGCCTTTCCGGGCGCTGTCTTTTGTCGCGCTGGATGCGCGGGCGAAGCGCCAATCTGGGAGACTGCATACAACCCTGTAGATGGAAATACCATCTACAGGAATTTCCAATTTCCAATTTCCAATTTCCAAATAAATCCAAAATTAAAAATAAAAATGACCAAAATAGAATAGATTTTGAAGAAAAAAAGATAGTTGCCGAAGAAGACGAGCAGGGGACATATTTATTCAACTCTAAAGATTTATGTTTGATTGAGCATCTCGATAAATTAGCCGATGCGGGAATAAATTCCTTCAAGATCGAAGGGCGGACGAAGAGCGCCTACTATGTCGCTTGCGCGGTGAAAGCCTATCGAAAAGTATTGGACGCGATAAAATCCGGAAAAAACAATGCGGAAACCAGAAAAATTTCCGCCTCGGAGAAAAAAGAACTGGAAAAACTGGTAAACCGCGGATACTCAACCGGATTTTTGTTCGGGAAAGACAAATGGGAAAATGATTTTGAAAAATCCCACCAGGGAAACCAGTGGCAGTTCGTGGGAGAAGTTTTTGACAAACGGGGCAATTCGGGAGACGGGGGAAATTGGGCACGGATAAAAATACATAATACATTAAAAATTGAAGATAGAGTGGAAATAGTCTCGCCGGACGGAGTGTATCCCGATAAAGTATCGGAAATAAAAAATCATGACGGGGAAAGAATCAAATCCGCCCACGGCGGCGGCAAATCCTTTTGTCTTGTCCGTTTCGGACGCGCCTATCCGGAAAAATCAATAATAAGAAAAAAGTCGGGGCTTCCAGAAAAGCGAAAAACAGGATAGAATAGGGCGTATCGGGGGCGAAAAGCAAAATGGAAAGAAAAAAAATAATCTGGATATGTTTCGCGGGAGTTTTTTTTGTTTTGGGTTTGGCATTTTTCGGCCAAACTTTTTTTTCGGAAAAAGGAAAAGTGGCGGGCGAGCAAACCAAAAATTTGAGCGCCGATATTGAAGAGCTCAAAAACAAAATTGGCTCTGGGGTCGACTATTCGACAAGCAAAAATACCGGCGCGCTCACTTTCATGGCCGCCGGAAAAGAAAAAATTCCTCTCCCGCTGGAAAAACTTGTTTCGGTCGAACCGACGGTGGCGGCAAAATACTTCATGCAGGAATACGGAAAATACTTCGGACTCGCGAAGCCGGCCAAGGAACTTCTTCCCGCCGGAGTCAAAAAGGACGACCGCAAAATGAGCCACGTCTCCTATGTTCAGAAATATGAAGGAATTCCGGTTTTTGGGACCTATGGGATTGTTCATCTCAAAGGGGACAATTCCGTGAGCTCAGCCAGCGCGAAATTTTTGCCGAATATCGTTTCCGAAACGCATCCAAAAATTTTTCAAAACCGCGCGAAAAAAGAAGCCGAAAAATACTGGGCGGATTGGGGATATAGCGAGAAACCCCAGACTGCGAAACCGGAGCTCTTTGTCTTCAACAAGGGCCTCGTCGAAAACAAAAAAAGTGATTCGTTTCGTCTGGTTTGGATGGTGGAAGTTTTTGGAAAAGAAAAAGGCGGGCATGAATATTTTTTTATCAATGCTCTGGACGGAAGCCTCGTTTATCATCTTTCGGGGACACGAAGCCTGAACCGAAATATCTATGACGGTGATTCAGGCGCCTATATCCTTTCCCGTTCCGAAGGGCAGGCGGCAACCGGCACGGCTGACGTAGACAACGCCTATGGTTTTCTCTTTGGCGCGCACAGCTATTTCCAGACCAATTTTGGCCGGGACGGCGCCAACAAGCTGGGCGGGCTGGGCGATGGCTCCACAAAACCCTATACGGACACGGACGCATATGTGCGCATTGACAACAATCCAGAAAAAATTTTTGCCTGTCCCAATGCCTGGTATGACTATTACTCGATAAAATTCTGCTCGGGAGAGATGACGGCCGATGTTTTGGGGCATGAATACGGCCACGGCGTCACCTATCACTCGATACTTTATAACGCTTTGCCATGGGGGTTTGATTATGAAGGCGAATCAGGGGCAATGGACGAAGGATACGCTGACATTTTCGGAGAACTGATCGAAAATTCTGTCAAAGGAAGTGCCGACTGGAGAATTGGAGAAGATTCCACTTCCGGTGTGTCCCGCAGCCTTGCCGATCCGGGCAGCCTCAATATGGGATACGGACTTTTTCCGGGCAAGATGAGCGATTTGGGATTTTATTGCGGGAGCGAAGATTATGGAGGTGTCCATCAAAACAGCACGGTCTTCAGCCACGGGGCGTATCTCGCGGCAGTCGGCGGGGCATACAACGGACGCACAGTGTCGGGCGTGGGGACGGCTGCAGCGGGGCAGATATTTTATCGGGCTTTGAACTATTATCTCGGAGCAAGTTCCTCTTTTGAAGATGCCTACAACGCGCTCAACAGTTCCTGCTCCGACCTTTATGGCGCGGGAAGCGCCACCTGCTCCGAAGTCCAAAAAGCGCTGCAGGCCGTTGAACTTGATCAAGCCAGTCTTTGCGAGGCAGGCACGGCGGAAACCAGCGCGGATCAGCCCCAAATCACTTCGGATGTTTCGACGCTTGCGTATAGCACGAGTAAAAAGGCAAAAAGGAGAATGAATCTGACCGTGAGCGGCATAAGCGTTTCAAAGAAAAAATATTTGACGGTGCGTCTCTCCGGGAGAAAAACAAAAGTGAAAGGAGCCAGAGTGTCGGGAGATTCAACTATTGTCAATATTGAAATAAAATACAGAAAATGGCCGATCGGAAGCTATGGCGCGGCCGTTTATTACAAGCAGAAAATAGGCAAATCCTGGCAGAAAGGGAGCGTTTCGGAGGAAAACGTCTTGTCGATAATTTGAGAAGGGTGTATAATATTTGCAGATATAAAAAATAAAAATAATCCCATGAAATAATTTCGCTTCGCGAAATTCCCGCCGAGCGGGATTTTGTGGGATAAACAAAAACATGCCAAGGAGGATAAAGACAAAAAACAGCGCAAAAATTTCTTCGGACAAAAAATTTCCGGCGAAAGCGGCAAAAGATCTCCGCTTCAATGTTTCTTTGGTTTTTTTGATTGCGGCGCTTTCAGCTTCCGCCTATATTCTTCTCTTTTCCTTGACTGGAAATGGGAAAGCCTTCATGAATAATCCGAGTGTCGTGAAAAAAGCCGCAACGGCAGATCCCGCGAACACAACTTCCCAAGGGGGAAACCAGCTTCCCAATGATCCCGCCCTTGATTTCAAACTGACGATTCCCGCCAATTTTGGCCAGTGGATATACCGGGTCGGATCCGTGAAGGGGATCACGGATGATACTCTCACCGATCAGTTTTTGAAAATATATGTTGATACCAAGCCCGCTGGAAATTCAACCAGCTTCGATGATCGCTTCAAAGACATCCTGACTATAAGAAAATTCACCGCGGCGGAGTGGAAAGAACTGGAAAAAGGCTGTAATAAGGGAAATAGCCTTTTGTGCGACGGAGCGGGAACGAAGATAAACGAAAAAGACGGATCGGTCTGGGCGTATACAAAATCAGAGAGCTGTTCCAAAGAAATGAAGGCCAGTTGCGCGTATATTCAAAAAATCATTGAAAGTTTTCAATTCAAATAGTCTTTTATTGGCGGCCTTGGCCTCGGGATTTGGGAGTCAGCTCCGGACTAAAAAATATTTTTGACCTATGGCATTTGTCCGCCGTCCTCGAATAGAACAATTCAGAAATCTTTTCCTTCTGGC
>JAQUQQ010000045.1:0-1829 GCA_028716005.1 Candidatus Moraniibacteriota bacterium
TCAAAAAAATCTTCGGTATGATTCACCGGCAATTGGGTGGAATTCGTGTAATAAGGTTCAATTTTGTCGTTCCCCCCAACCTGGCCGTTCGCGAAAATCATATCCGGATATTTCTTTTTGTCTTTTATGGCCAGGCGGTAGGAAGTTCCTTCGCCCGGAGTGGCTTCCAGGTTATAAAGATTTCCGGTTTCTTTCTGATATTTGATCATTTTTTCACGCATATGCACCAACACTTCCTCGGCAAACTTCACTCCCTTTTCGGTGGCCGTCGTCTCCCCCATGAAATTTTTGAGCGCTTCGTTCATCCCGATGATGCCGATGGTTGAGAAGTGGTTTGCCCAATAATTTCCCCGTCGCTTATAGATGCTGTCGAGGTAAAACCGGGCGTAGGGATAAAGTCCTTTCTTCATGAAGCTGTCGATGATTTTTCTTTTTGTCTCGAGGCTCTCTTTGGCGAGATCCATTATTTTGTCGAGATGCGCATAAAAATCTTTTTTATTTTTCGAGAGATACCCGATGCGAGACATATTGATAGTCACAACGCCGATTGATCCGGTCAAAGGATTCGCCCCGAAGAGCCCGCCTCCGCGCTTGTGGAGCTCGCGGTTGTCGATCCGGAGACGGCAACACATGCTGCGCGCGTCGTCCGGATCCATATCCGAGTTGATGAAATTGGCAAAATAGGGAATACCGTATTTGGCGGTCATTTCCCAGATTGGCTTCAGATGCTCATCATCCCAGTTGAAATTCTTTGTGATGTTGTAGGTCGGAATCGGAAAAGTGAAAACCCGCCCGTTCGCGTCGCCTTCCGCCATCACTTCGGCAAAAGCTTTATTTATCATATTCATTTCCTCCTGGAATTCCCCGTATTTTTCTTTTTGCGGCTCTCCGCCGATAATCACCGATTCTTCCGCCATATTTTTGGGAGGAACGATGTCCAAAGTGATGTTCGTGAACGGAGTTTGGAATCCGACCCGGGTGGGAACGTTGACATTGAAAACAAATTCCTGCATGCATTGCTTCACTTCCTTGAAAGAAAGCCCGTCGTGGCGCACAAACGGAGCCAGAAGCGTGTCAAAATTTGAAAAGGCTTCCGCGCCGGCAACTTCGCCCTGGAGGGTATAGAAAAAGTTGACCATCTGCCCGATAGCCGTTCGCAAATGTTTCGGCGGCTTGCAGGCAATTTTTCCGGGAACGCCGGTGAAACCGCGCCGCAAAAGATCCTGAAGGTCCCAGCCGCAGCAATAGGCGGCGATTTTATCAAGATCGTGGATATGAAAGTCCCCTTCATCGTGCGCGTCGCGGATGGCTTTGGAATAAACACGGTTGAGCCAATATTTTGAGCTGACGATTGAAGAAATATAATTGTTGAGCCCCTGAAGCGAATAGGACATGTTGGCGTTTTCTTTCACTTGCCAATCAATTTCCTGGATGTATTTGTCAACAAGATCCACCGCTTCTTTGAGGGCCTCTTCGGATTCGCGGATTTTTCTGTGCTGTTCGCGATAAAGAATGTAGGCTTTGGCCGTTTCCTCAAAATCCAAAATCATCAGCACCCGCTCCACAAGGTCCTGGATTTCTTCAATTTCGGGAACATTTCCCTTTTTGTAGTTCTTGTTGAGAAGCTGGGCGACTTTTCCGGAAACTTTTTTGGCTTCCGGTTCTTTGCCTTCTCCTGTTTCCGCGAAAGCTTTGAGCACGGCGCGCGTGATTTTGTCCTGCTCGAATTTGACGACCCGCCCGTCGCGTTTCACGACGCGATCAACGCGGTTTTGTCCGCCTGAAGCGATTCTCTCCTTTTTGCTGACCATTTTTTGGCCCTTTTTGAC
>JAQUQQ010000045.1:1929-7495 GCA_028716005.1 Candidatus Moraniibacteriota bacterium
TCATCCGCCGCTTTCAGTTTTTCGAGGACCAAACTGCCGATTTCTTTCGAAGATACTTCGCAGCTCCCTTTTTGGTGCAATTTATATTCAACCTCGTCAACCATTTCTTCGATTTTTTTCTCGTCCATCGGCCTTTTTTCAAAAGCCTTTTTTATCCCCGATTCCAACTTCTCACGGCTATAATCTTCTTTGCGCCCGTCCTTTTTCACCACCACAAAATTGAGAAGCTCCAATTGTTCATACGTCGAGAATCGCTTTCGGCATTTCAAACATTCTCGCCGGCGGCGAATCACTTTCCCATCGCCGGATTCACGGGAATCAATCACTTTTGTTTCCTGATGAGAGCAAAACGGACAAACCATATTTTGAGAGATGAGAGATGAGAGGTGAGAGATGAGAATTTTTCTCATATCTCAATTCTCAAATCTCATTTCTAATTTCAGAGAATTAATAAGGGATATCCGCGAGGACCCCTTTTTACACTATATCTTGTGTTCGTAAGAGTAATTTTATCACAATTGAAAAAAGCCTGTCAATAGGCTTTTTTCTGGGAAATTTTTAGTTATCCACAATTACTTCTTCATTTTTCTTCGGATAAAAGCCGGAATTTCCAGCTCATCATCCTCTTCTTCGCCAATAGAGCTGATTTTGGATTCGAATTGGATTTTTCTTTTCGGCTTGGGGGCTACTTTTTCTTCAATAATAAACTTTGATTTTTCTTCTCCCATTCCGAAATTCGCCAGGGGTTCTTCTTCTTGGGCTGTTTTTTTCATTTCCTGGAAGGAGCTTCTGGACGCCGGGCCCGCTGGAGCGGAAACGGGGGAAGATTCGCCCACCGCGTCCGAATCAAAGCCGGCCGCAATGACTGTCAGGCTCAATTCTCCCTTCTTGGCCGCCTCGTCAATGGTTGCGCCAAAAATGACTTTGGCGTTTGGATCGATGCTTTCGGTGATTATATTTGCCGCTTCGTTTATCTCAAGCATGGTCATATCCGAACCGCCGTGGACATTGAAGAGAATGCCTTTGGCGCCATCAATCGAGAATTCGAGAAGCGGGCTGTTGATGGCCATCTTGGCCGCTTGGGCCGCTCTGTTTTCGCCGCTGGCTGTCCCGATTCCCATAAGAGCGCTGCCAGCGTCCTGAAGAACCGTCCGCACATCGGCAAAGTCAACGTTCACTATTCCCGGTTTGGTGATGAGATCCGAAATTCCCTGAACGCCTTGCCGGAGAACATCGTCCACGACCCGAAAGGCATTCACCAGAGTAGTTTTTCGATCAATAATCTGAAGAAGCCGGTCGTTGGGAATGACAATCAGCGCGTCCACCCGATCTTTCAAATTTTCCATTCCTTCAAGAGCGATCGCTTTTCTTTGGGCCCCTTCAAAGCTGAAAGGTTTTGTGACAACGGCAATCGTGAGCGCGCCGGCCTCTTTGGCCGCCTCCGCCACAATTGGCGAAGCCCCAGTTCCGGTTCCCCCGCCGAGACCGCAAGTGACAAAAACCATATCGGCGCCTTTCAAGACCTCGTGAATTTCATCCCGGTTTTCTTCGGCTGCCTGGCGGCCAATTTCCGGATTCATTCCGGCTCCAAGTCCTTTGGTCAGATTTTTTCCGATGTGTATTTTGTCCGACGCTTTCGAGTGATGAAGAGCCTGGGCATCGGTGTTTATCGCCACAAATTCCACGCCTTTCAGTTTGCATTCAATCATGCGGCTGATCGCGTTTGTTCCCGATCCTCCAACGCCCACTACTTTTATCCGGGCAAATGTTTCTACGTCTGGTTTTACTTCGGCCATAAAATTATTTTTTTGAAGTCTAAACAAGCCTTATTTGGCTAGTAAAATAATGTAGCACAAGCTTGTTTTGGGTGTCAAGGAATTATAAAATCCTAAGTCCTAAGCACTAAATCCTAAACAAATCCAAAGCTCAAATTCCCAAATAGTCAAAACTTTTTGATTTTATATTTGCCCGCCCGCTTTGACTTCGCCACATCAAACTATCAGAGCTTTGCACTCATTTATATTGGTGCATCTTTATAAAAATGAGGTAAGTCAAAGCGAAGTCGGGCGGGGATTTTTATGTTGTTTAGGATTTCTGATTTCGGATTTAGGATTTTAAGTTTTTGCCTATGGTAAAAACTTCTTGAGCCATCCCCTCATCTTGTCCACCGTATGGCCAATCTTCGGAAGCCCGTCAATGGCTGGAAGTTTCGTGCGAAAGGCGTTTGGAGAACTCATCGCCGTTTCTTCCGCTCCCCAAAGAGCGAGCCCCACGGCCGTCACAAACCCAGGCTCGTCAACTTTATCGACTATTCCGCTAAGTTCCACCGGGAAACCCGTTTGAGCCGGAAGGCGCAGAATTTTTTTGGCAAGATCAACGACCCCTGGAAGCTTGGCTCCCCCGCCAACAATCACCGCGCCTGCCGGAAGCATCCCCGAGCGATTGGTTTTCCGAAGCTCCTTGTCAATCATCGTGAAAATTTCTTCGAGCCGCGCCTCAACTATCTCTGACACATGATGACGCGAAATTTCTCCTTCTTCGTTTTGATCTATTTCAGAAAGATTTATTTGATCTTTTTTTCCGATTTCATCCGGAAGAGCCGAACCGTAATTCACTTTCACTTTTTCGGCGACGTCAATCGAGGTGCGAAGGCCAATGGCGATATCGTTGGTGATATGGCTGCTCCCAATCGGAACAACGCCGATCTGGACCAAATCACCTTCTTCATAAACCGCGAAGCTTGTTGTTCCGCCGCCCAAATCAATGAGAATTGCCCCAAGTTCCTTCTGCCTTTTGTTGAGAGCCGCTTTCGAAGCCGCCAGAGCCGAAAAAACCATATCTTCAACCTCAACGCCCGCTTGATAGATGCATTTCGAAAGATTTTTTACGACCGGAGAGGATCCCAGGACCAGCATCGCGTTCACTTCAAGCCGAATCCCGTTCATTCCGATCGGATCCTTGATGCCCTTTTGCTCATCCACGGAAAAATCACGCGGAATCACGTGAATGATTTCAGTATTTGAAGGAAGCGAGATTGTTTCAGCCGCCGTGAGAGACCTCATGATGTCATCTCCCGTGATTTCACCATCGGCCTTGGCGATGGCTACCACGCCCTGACTTTCCTGATATTTGATGTGATTCCCGCCAATACTAACAAGAGCTTTCCCGATCGGGATTCCCGACGTGCGTTCTGCGTTTTTCACCGCTTCACCGATTGATTTCACCGTTTCCTCGACATCGGCCACAATTCCCCGGCGAATGCCAAAAGAGGGAGCGATGCCCACTCCCATAACGCGAGGTTTTTCCTCTTCTTCAAATTTTTGAAGTATCACGGCCCGGACATTCGACGACCCAATATCGAGACCGATTATGGTTGTTCCTTTACTCATGAAATATATTCCAATTATACAGTGGAATCAGAATCTCTGCAAAAATAAGTCCTTTATATAAGGGTAGAAAATTATTGTCCCAATGACAACCGCGCCGATTGCGGCAATAAGCACCGCCGCTGCCATAACGTCTTTTATCAACTGGGCATATGGGTGCACCCGAGGTTTCAAAATATCGACTACTCTTTCGAGTATTGTGTTGATGAGCTCCACCGCGAGAACAGCGAAAATCACAAGGAACAGAGCAACTTTCTGCCAATCGCGAATATCGAAAATGAGCATCAGCACCACCACGAAGATTCCGAGTAAAATCTCAATCTGAAAATTCTGTTCATTTTTGAGAACATATTTGAGCCCTCGAAAGGCGTGATGAAAACTGCGAAATAGTTTTTTGAAATTATCCACAATTTTGTCTACGAATTACAAATTTTTTACGAATATACGAATCAATTTTTTTCACTTTATCGTTGCACAATGATATTCATTCGTATATTCGTATTTGATTAGTAATTCGTAGAGATCTGGTCCTGTATTCCATACATCTTTCTTCCATGCCTGTATCCCAAAATATGAAGTACGCCGTGCGACAAGACAAAAGCGAGTTCCTTTTTGAAAGACGCTTTGTTTTCCTTGGCTGATTTTTCAATTATTCCGGGACACAAAATTATTTCACCCTGAACAATTCTCCCTTTATTATACCTCAAAGAATAATCAAAGGAAAGCACATCGGTGGCTTTGTCGATTTTCCGGTATTTTCGATTTATTTCCCGAATTTTTTCTTCGTCCGCGAAAACTATTGAAACAGAAAAGGCCACTGCCTTGTTTTCGGAAGCGGCCAGCGTTTTTCTCACAACCTTTTCGACAAAGGATTTTTCGATTCTTTTCTTTGTTTTGCAGGCAATTTCAATTTTCATTGGCTAGGGTTGGGGAGGAGAAAGTTTTTCATCAACTATCCTTTTGACAACATCTCCTTCCGTTTTTCCCTGAACTTCTTTCATGACAGCTCCCATCAATTTGCCAAACCCGGATTTGTCCAAGACACCGAGCTCCGTCATTTTCGCTTCAACTATTTTTCTGACCTCGTCTTCCCCCATTTGCGCCGGAAGATAGTTCCCCAAGACCGCCAGCTCTTTCTTTTCTTTTTCAGCCAGTTCCGCTCGGCCGCCTTTTTCATACTGGTCAATTGAATCTTTTCTTTGTTTCGCTTGGCGCTTGAGGACTGAAATGATATCCTCGTCAGAAAGATATTGCTCGCCCTGCGCTTTTTTTTCTATCTGAAAATTTTTGATTGCTGAAATGAGAAAACGCAAGACTCCCGCCTTTTCTTTTTCGCCGGACTTGAGCGCAGATTTCAGATCTTTTTCGATTTGTTCATGTAACATTTTCGTAAAACGTAAAACGTGGAACCAGGAACGGACTTGGTGTTCGTTATGCGTTATGCGTTCCACGTTATGCGATATTATTAGCCCTCCATTTTTCTCTTCACTCTCTTCAGCGATTCTTCGTCAAATTTGCCCATTTTTTTCAGCTTGTCCACTTCTTTTTTCACTTTAGCGCGGTATTGAGCCGATTCTCTTGTTTGCCGTCGGCTTTTCGGCTTGGCATAAAATCTCCCTTTTCTGGCCGACAGCAAAACACCGCTCTGCTGGACGCGGCGGGAAAAACGCCTGATAAGCGCTTCCGAAGTCTCACGGTCTTTCTTTTTTACTTCGATCATAGAAACCTCCCCTCTATAAACAATTTTGAATGCTGAATTTTGAATTTTGAATTAATTTACTGCTGAAATAATTTTGAAATAATAAGACATTCGAAATTAAGTCATTGATTCGAAATTCAAAATTGGAAATTCAAAATTTTAATTATTCGTTATTATTTAATGGGATGAATGCCTTCTGACAATCTTGCACCCCCGATTAAGTGAAGATGCATGTGTTTCACTTCCTGCCCGCCGTGCTCTCCGACCCGAAAGAGAAGCTTATACCCATATTCTCCAATTTTCAAGTCTTCGGCGATTTTTTTGGCAGCCAAAATCATCCGGCCCATCAGTTTTTCGTCTTTTTCTGAAATATCCGCGACGCTTTCAATGTGCTTTTTGGGAATCACGAGAACATGCACCGGCGCGATAGGATGAAGATCGCGAAAAGCGACAACAAGATCATCTTCAAAGAGAAATTCAG
>JAQUQQ010000046.1 GCA_028716005.1 Candidatus Moraniibacteriota bacterium
TCCCGATCCGGTGATTGTCATTCCGGGAATTATGGGGTCAGCTACAAAATATCCGGGAGGGATAGGCAAACTTGAAATTGATCCAATCCTTCATACTTATGACAATTTGATCGCAACATTGAAAAAGAACGGATACAAAGAAGATGAAAACCTTTTTCTCTTTCCATATGAATGGCGTGACAGTAACATCCAAAGTGCGCAAAAATTGAAAGAAAAAATAGATGAAATAAAAAAACAAACGGGCCGGCCGAAGGTTGATTTGGTTGCGCATTCAATGGGAGGACTTGTTGCACGCCATTATATAGAAGGAGGAAATTATGAAGGCGATGTTGATCAGCTTATAACACTTGGAACACCGCACAAAGGAGCGCCGAAAGCATATCTCAAATGGGAAGCGGGGGAAGGATTTTTTTCAGCAACGGACAAACTTTCAAAGATATTTTTTGAAATGGAGGCTCATCATAATGGATTTGGCAGTATAAAAGACTACATTCAAACCAGAATATTATCTGTAAAAGAACTTCTTCCCAATTATAGCTATCTTCAAGAAGCATCAGGCGGAGCAACAAAAAATTATCCGGATAATTATCCCCAAAATACTTTTTTGGAATTTTTGAATAGTTTGAATAGATTGAATAATATGAAAAATGTCGATTTCACAAATATTATCGGAAATACAAAGGAGAATGATACTATCGAAAAATATAAAGTTATTAAAAGTGATAAAGAAGGAATATGGGAACACGGAATGCCGGAAAATTATTATGATAATACAACTGATAGGGGTATTGTGCACGGACGTGGAGACGAAACGGTTCCTCTTTCCAGCGCCGAAGGAATCGCTTCTGACAATAAAATAATCCTGGATTCTTCGCATGGCGATCTTCCAACCAGCGCTGAATGCGAAGTGTTTCGGGAACTGACGGGAAACCAGAAATGTTCAGAAATGAATATTTTCGACAAAATAACTGACATTTTGACATTTAGCGTCTTTTCTCCCATCGATATACAAATCGAATCGCCTAGCGGCGAGAGGATAGGGAAAAACTTTGATACTGGAGATGAACTCAATGAAATAGAAGGTGCTTTTTATACCGGATATAATACCGAGAACGAATTCATAACCATTCCGAATCCAGAAGATGGGGAATACCGGATTTTGACAGAGGGGACGGGAAGCGGAGAATATACGATTGAGATTGTGAAGATCGTGGATTCCGCGTCGGGGGCGGATAGCACAGAAGACACAGAAATTGAGATCATTGGAACGGCCGAGCCCGATGTTCAAGAGGAAGTGAAGGTGGAAATTGATGGCGGACAAGTGAAAAAGGTCGAAAAACAGATGCTTTCCGAGACCGAAGATCAAAAAGAAAGCGATGCTGAGAAAGAACCAGCAGAAGATATTTCAGAAAAAAATCATCCTGATCTTCCAAGCATCCAAAAAACGGATATTTTGAAAGGAAAAGTGAGGCAGTTTTTCAACAACAGAAAAATCCGAAGCCGAAAGAAAGTTAAAAAAATTTCGCAGAAATTGAGTCATATCCGTATCAATTTGAAAAGATATTCTTTGGAGAAAAATCTGAAAAAAATGAAAAAGTATCAATCCAAAATTAACACCCGCATTGGCAAACTCAAGAGGTTCATCAGCAAAGATTCACCAAGAGTGATTGATGCGGACGCAGCTGAATCGTTGATCGCGGATTTGGAGGATTTGAAAACAGATTGAAAATTGTGTATAATATATAATAATTAACAAAAAACAATTTTGCGAAACGAGTCTTCGCTTGTATTGTTAGAAAAATTATGTTTTGGTCTAGTCCCAGTCGAGATCTAAATTTAATTATTGTCTCCTTGATTATTGCTCTGGTAATTTCACTAGCTATTTTTTGGAGGAATAAAAAAATATTATTGTCTATTTTTATATTTTCGTTTCTTGGGAATTTGATACTTTGGGCAAATTCTGGTTCTGAATTATTCGATGTTTATAATGCTAAGTGGATGGTAAAGTTTACCCTTTGGTATTGGCCGTACATAAATATAGCGCTTGCCATTCTACTAGCTTGGAGTCTTCTAAAGAATAAACATCCTCAGAAGAAATAGATAAGGAATAAAAAATTATATTCTTAGTAAGAATAGCCGCCCCAACATTGAATGTTATGGCGGCTTTTTTCAAAAATACGAAGCCGAAAATTCGGCAGAAAGGCGAAGAAAACAGAAGAAAAAATAAGAACCATCACATAAGCCGACTCATTTCCCGAATAAATCACGATTTTCCGAAGAAAATTGATGAAGAAGCGAAAAATTATATCCTCGATATTCTCGAAGAGCTGAAAATAGAGTAAAATATAGACAAAGGAAGAATAATAATTAATCAAAAGCAATTTCTGCGAAGTAATTTTATTACAGTATACTAATATACTGGTTTAAAAAATACGCGGAAATTGTGAAAACAAAAATATGTTTTTTGGAAGTTCAACAATTGATCTAGAAATAACGATTACTCTTTTAGTAATATCATTGATAATTGCATTTATAGCTGGTTTTTTGTCGAAAAGAATTCTAATAGCTATTTTAATTTTCTCGTTTCTGGGAAATTTAGTTTTTTTATTAGATGCTTTTACGCATTCCGAAATATTTCGCGATTATGGTTTAATGTGGCTTGGTTATTTTTCCTTCTTCGTTTGGCCCATTCTAAATATTCTTTTAACTATCTATTTTATCCGGACAAATTCTAAAGTTAAACCGAAAAAGGCAAAATAAAAACCATGTTATTCTTTGGAGATCCGAGTGTTGATTTGTGGATGACGTTTTTTCTGTTTGGAGCATCGTTTATCGTTTCGCTCGTAGTTTTTGCTTTGGCGAAAAGAAAGATTTTGGCTCTGATTGTATTTTCAATATTGGCCAATATATCTGTGTGGCTAAACATCGGATCAGAAATGTTTAGAGTCTATCATATCAAATGGTTTGGATTTTTTTCCATGATTATCTGGCCCATCCTCAACATCCTTTTCATAGTCTATTACGCCAAGGCGAAGCCGAAGAAATAATTTCCGATTTATTTTTTGCCGATTTATGTCGGACTATAATGTTTGAAATGTATAAAGGACTCAGCCGGTGATGGCTAAGCCCCTGTTTTTTTGCTGCGCCGCTGAGCTAATCTTCTAGCGGCGGTTGGGAGTCGAAGAGAGAAACGTAATCTCTCAAGATCTGCTCTCGCTCCGGGCCGATCAGCTGGCAAACCGCCCCGCTGGCCAGGATGTCAGAAATGGACATTTTGTTGTCTGGACCCAGAACCAGTTCGATATCGCCGGGACCCGTCACCACGTCGACGGTCACTTGACCCAACTGGTCAGGCAAAGACCTCTGCTCGCCGAGCGTGAAGAACCCTTCCTTCACTTTGTGGGGTTCCAGATTCGACAAGATCCCTAAGAGCATTGCGGGGGGCATGTCGGGAAGATAAAGCGGTTCTCTTCCCATCGGAACCCCGAGGCCCAGCGGGTCGAAAATGTCGAAGTCGGGGAAAGGGATTCCTCCCCTCATCTCTTCTCCAAACAAAGTGCCACGCTTCGGGCGACGGAAAAAATCATCCATGAAGTCGAAAGGCGTTCCGCCAAATCCCAGGTCGGATGACGTGGGGTCGAAGGGCGGCATCATCTCATCGCCGGAAAAGGGACGGGCTTCGGTATCCTGTGCGGAGCACGAAGCACATTTTTCTCCCGGAGGTAAGGGTTGGTTGCGCGAAGGCGCGAGTCGGCCCATCGCGAGTCTCGAGAGATTGCGGCATCTCGGTCCGCTGGCGGTAACCAAGAGGCCAAAGAGTCTCGAAAGCTGTTCCACGAAGCGGCGCATCTTGACCTCGGTGTCCGGGTCGTATTCGAACCCGGCTTTTTCAGCGGCTTCCTTGATGGCCGTTTTGAGGTAACAGCCGAAATTCTTGTTTTCCTCGATGCCCTGGGACAGTATCGATGCCTGATAGGCGTTTTTCACGCCATAGGCGTCGATAAAGGCCAGGAGAAGACGGTTGCGGGCGGTTGCTTGGGAAAAATTCTGGGCGAAATTGACCACTTGCTCGCAGTCGTCGCCGATTTTCGCCAAGGCGGCTGCGACAATTTCGCCCTCTCTTTGCCGGAAGGGCTCGTCGTAATCGCCACGATCCGACAAATATTTCGCCATAATGGCGAGGTGCTGCAGAGAGGTATCATCATTGATCTTGAGAACGCCCTCAGCGGCTTTGTCGATGGCTCTCCTGGCCTCGGCGCCAAAGGACGAATCCAGATCAATCTGATGAGACCGGACCGAATAGGTTTCGAGGTCCGGAATAGGGTGTTCCCCGGTCTCGTAGAAAATCTGAATGAGGAGGTTCAGGTTGGCAGAGTGGTCCAGGTTGCACCAAAGAGTTTCCAGTTCGTCTTCACTTTTCAAATATTTTCCGGCCCTTGTCACCAGGCAACTTTCCAGCTTTTCGGAATCGCAGAGCTGGGAAAGGTCATTGGCGATTTTTCTGAAGGCCCGAAGCCGCTTGGACGCATTGATCCTTTGTAAAAAGTACTTCTCCAAAGTCCTTACCTCCTAAAGGGGATGTGATGCAAATTCAGGGCTTTTTTGAGAAAAAGCGCCTTATTCTCATCGGGGTATGATATTGTAAACTTAGCGATTTGTCAATATCTCGAAAAGACGCTTCAAAAAATTCAGGGCTTCCGGAGGATCCCTTTTTTGGCCATAATTTTGGTTATGACGGACAATGAAACCAGTTCGTTGGCACCGAAAGAAAGGCTTCGCAGTTTTTCCCGCAAGAGGTTTCTGGCGAGTCTTTTCGCCTCCCAAACACATTTTTTCTTGGAGCATTTACAAGCTCTGGTATGTTTGTTTTTTACAATATCGTTTGGCTTTTGTATTTTTCCGTCTTCATCTGGCCCGTTCTCAACAGCCTTTTCATAGTCTATTACGCCAAGGCGAAGCCGAAGAAATAGATAGACAGAATCAGGCATTGCTTTCCAAGGTCCGGTTTTTCCCTTCCAAAAGCTGAGCTTTCGGAATTCCTCAAAGCCGGACTTTTTTCCTCGACAAAGCGGGGATTTTTTGGTAGAATAATTCTGTGAGCGATGCCCACAATTTTGAATTTTGAATTTAAAATTTCGAATCAATTTTGAAAAATAGAATGGCCGAAAATGGAAAACAAATTAAATATGATCTTGAAAAAAGAACCGCTGGATTTGGAGAAAATGTTATCAATTATTGCAAAAAAATAGAACAAAATACCATAACGAGGCCGTTGATATCCCAGCTTGTCCGGAGCTCAACAAGCGTAGGAGCCAATTATACGGAAGCAAACGGAGCCAGTTCGAAAAAAGATTTCAAAAATAAGATTCATATTTGTAAGAAAGAGGTGCAGGAAAGCAAACACTGGCTGCATATGATTTCAGTAGCATGTCCAGAAACAAAAGAAAATGCCAGAAAATTGTGGAAAGAAGCCCAGGAACTAACTCTTATTTTTGGAAAAATAATTTCAAAATTAAAGAATTGAAATTTCAAATTTGGTTCAAAATTCAGAATTAATAATTCAAAATTATTCTATAAGCTTTACGAACCTTATTAACTTTCAAACCTTATGAACCCAGAACGAGATAGCATAGCTATCGAAGTTAAAAACGTCTCCAAAACCTTTCGTATACCGCATGAGAAGATTTCAAGCTTGCGGGGGGCTTTCGTGAACCTGTTCCATTCGAACGGGTTTGAAGAATTCAAGGCGCTGGACAACGTCAGTTTTCAGGTGAAAAAAGGGGAGTTTTTTGGGATCATCGGGCGAAACGGCAGCGGGAAATCAACACTCCTCAAAATACTCGCCGGGATATACAAACCGGACACCCCGGTGAAATACGCCAAAGGCTCTCGCCCGAAGGGCGAATTTCACGGGGTGAAAATAAACGGTCTCATCTCGCCGTTTCTTGAGCTTGGCATCGGCTTCAATCCGGAGCTTTCGGGGCGGGACAACATATACCTCAACGCGGCCGTGCTGGGGCTCTCTCACAAGCAGATTGACGAGAAGTTCGACGACATCGTGGAGTTTTCGGAACTGCGCCGCTTCATTGACCAGAAGGTGAAAAACTATTCTTCGGGGATGCAAGTGCGGCTCGCTTTTTCCGTCGCCATCCACGCGAACCGCGATATACTCCTCATGGACGAAGTCCTGGCGGTGGGGGATACGAATTTTCAGAGCAAATGTTTGGAGGAGTTCAATAAATACAAAGACGCGGGGAAAACGGTTATATTGGTGACGCACGACATCGCGACCGTTCAGCGATATTGTGACCGGGCGATGCTCCTTCGCAATGGAAAAATCGAAATGGTTGGCGATCCGCAAGAGGTGGGGAATAAATATATTTATCAGAATATGAGTGATGAGGAGAAACGGATTTTGGATGAGGAAAAAAGACAAAGAATCAAAGCGGAAAAAGAAAATGAGCGTTTAGCTCAAGAACAAAAAAAATCCGAGCAAAGACAGCGAACGGAAGAAGAAAAAAGACAGCAAGAGGAGAAAAGGAGAAAAGAAGAAGAGAAAAGAAACAAGATTGCTGAAATCACGAAAGTGGATTTTTTGGATAAGAATGGCAACGTTAGGAACGTTTTTCAAACAGGAGATGATATCGTTGCTCGAATTCATATTGAAGCGTTCAAAAAAATCAAAAATCCGGTGGTTGGGATTGCGATTCATACTCAAGATGGAATTCAAATTTCCGGTCCTAACACAAAATCATCAAAATATTTGATCGGTGAAATCAATGGTCATGGCCAAATTGAATTTTCAATATTAGAAAATAGTTTTTTTTCGGGAAATTATTTCCTTACGGTTGCTTTATACAATTGGGAATGCAAAACACCTTTTGACTACCTGGATAAAAAATTTTCCTTTAAAATTCAATGCACAGAAGAAAATCAATTCGGTTTATTTAAGCTGAAGCATTTATGGAGGAAGGTATAGACGAGCAACTGAAAAAAGAATTGCCCTTTGACCAATACGGGCGTTATTCTGCAATCCGCGACATCATCAATGCCAATC
Source organism: Candidatus Moraniibacteriota bacterium (assembly GCA_028716005.1). Taxonomy (GTDB): domain Bacteria; phylum Patescibacteriota; class Minisyncoccia; order Moranbacterales; family UBA11712; genus UBA11712. The sequence goes on from JAQUQQ010000046.1 coordinate 7,058, forward strand.
GGAAGAACGAAAAGAAGTTCAGGGTTCTTGACGTTGGAGGCAGGTGGAATTTGATGCGACGTTTTTTGCCCGATGACGTTGTTTTTTATTTGGATCCCTA
>JAQUQQ010000047.1 GCA_028716005.1 Candidatus Moraniibacteriota bacterium
TCAGCGAAGATATTTTTTCGCTCTATAAAGATTCGTCAATTCTTTTCAAAAACGAAGCGACGATGGAAGGAATCAACTGGGGAGACGTAAAAATGGTTGACGGAGTCGTGAAACTGGCCGGTTCGTCCGGATACGCGCTCATTGTGACAGGATCGGGAATCACGGTGGAAGACGCCCGGAGAAACGCCTACAACCGCATCAAAAATATCCGCCTCCATGACATGTTCTATCGCGTCGATGTCGGCACCCGCTGGTTCCACGACAGCGATAAATTGCAATCTTGGGGATACATACAATAAATTAAAAATTAAAAATGAAAAAGTAAAAATTTTGGAAGAATATATTTAATATTTTATTAAAGAATATTATGGAAAATGTTCAAGTGTTGAAAATAACGAGAACTAAAGAAATTATTTTTTCCGCTGTTTTCACAATGATGGCGGTTTGGGCGCCGATGCTGATTCATTATTTCGGCGGGGTTGACGGAGGGCGGAAATTTCTGCCGATGCCTTTTTTTGTGCTTCTCGCGGGACTTTTGCTCGGATGGCGGGCGGGACTGGTGACGGCCTTAGCCAGCGCTAGCATCAGTTTTTTTCTGACGGGTATGCCAAAGGTTGAATTATTGCCGTTTGTCACGCTCCAGCTGGCCGCTTACGGATTTGTTGCCGGACTGTTGAAAGAAAAATATAATGTTTTCCTTTCGGCTTCCGTTTCGATCGTTTCCGGATGGCTGGCAATCGGAATTGCGCTCTTTCTTTTTTCAGAGATGAACGTGATGAATTATGTTGTTTGGGGAATCAAGATTGGAATATTTGGAATTTTGCTGCAGTTGATTCTTGTTCCATTGATTGTCGTAGGTGTCCGACACCTACGAAAAAGAAATGAAGTATAATTTAGAATATTTTTTCAGGAAGGACTGGTCTTTTGTTCTGATAAAAAACGGGAAAATAGTTTTCAAATCAAAGGCCGAGCGTTTGAAACCCTTGATTCTTTGCATCAAGAAACACAAAAAAGAAATGCGCGGGGCAATCGTCTTTGACAAGATCATCGGACGGGCGGCGGCGGTGTTGCTGATCTCGGCCAAAGTGAAAGAGGTCTGGACGCCGACCATCAGCCGGTCCGGAAAAGCCTATCTCGTGAAGAATAAAGTGAAAATTGGCTATAAAAATCTGGTTGAATGCATAATGAACCGCAACGGCGATGACCTCTGTCCGATGGAAAAAATGAGCCAAAAAATGCCGGAAAAAGAGTTTATCGGAAAGTTGCTGAAAAAGTAGCCAAAAAACTCCTTGTATAAGCCAAAATTGGGCTGATGAAAAATAGCCTTTTGGGGTTGCTTTTTTATTGAAAATTTGCTATTATACATTAGCGGAAGAGTAATAAAACAAAGAAAAAAATGACAGTCCGATCATATCTTTGGGGAATGCGCTTCAGCACTCTGGCGGCTCTCGCCGCCTTGGGAGCCGTTGTATATTATGTCGATCCTATCCGCGATGGTTTATTGGGCCGAGCGCTTTTCTATATAAGTTTGTTTTTTTCAATCACAGGGCTGGCCACTCTTTTTTTGTTTTGGATTCGCCGTCGCTGGAACGCGAATGAAGTAGTCTACCAAAATGTCGGATTGAGCTTTCGCCAGGGAATGCTGGTGGCTCTCGCTGTTAGCGCCATGCTCATTCTTCAGAGCTTCCGATTGCTCCTTTGGTGGGACGCGGGGATTGTTATAGCGGGAGCGCTGTTGGTTGAACTTTGGTTTTTGAGTAAATAAGTGATTTAGTATTAATAAACTGAAAATTGCCTTGATTTAGTTCTTCTTATATCATGTTTTTAATGAAGCAAGGTTTGATTTTTAAATACGAGGATTAAAAGCATTTGTTAAAAAATAACTGTTAAAAACAAAAGTATGCCAAAAAATCCTGAGCAATTAAATATGCAGCAAGAAAGTCTGCCCGACCAGCCGGAGCAGACAGTTGACGAAAAGAAAAACAGTTTGTATGAGGCGGGAAATCAAAGAAGAGAAGCTTTATTATCAGGGGCAAAGAATAAGTGGCAAAGGATGAAAAACTGGCTAAGAGAGAAGGCAGTCGCTGGAACGAATTACGCCTTGGCGGCACCAGAAGCTGCAAAAATAGCTGGGAGTAAATTCACAGAGAAAGCCGCAGTAGGAGTAGAGAAAATCGCAACCGGAACAGACAAGGTGGCTGGAGCTGTGATAAATGCACCCGGACGCATAGCAAATGCGGGCATGGAAATGGGCAGCAGAGCAGCGCAAGGAATTGAGGGTGCAGCCGGCTATATCCGAAATAAATTTTCTGAAGAGCATGAAGCTCTAAGGCAGCAAGGGAAAGAGGCTTACGGAAATTTGCGAAATAGAGTTTCGAATGCAAAAAACAGGTTCCGGGATAAAATCAACAGCTATAGGGACAGAGCTCTACTCAAGACTTTGGCTGTCCATGAAAAATTTGAAACAGATAAATTTATTGAAGCACAAAGTGAGGCAAATGCACTTAGAAATAACCTCGAGCGAATAAAAGCGATGCGGGCAAGAGTTGTCAAAAGGTTAGAGGGGGGAGTCGAAAATCCCGCTGTTGCTCAAGGCGCGTAACTAATAAATTCGATCAAATATCATGGCTACAAAAAACGATGAAATAAGTGAAATAAAAAAATATTTACAGAGCCTTACCCAGCTTTCAAACCAGGAAAAGCAAAAATACATAGATATGATGGACAAGGGGGAAGATTTTGTAGATATATTGGATATGATATCAGACGGTCTGCAGCAAAAATTGGACAAGGTTTATCAGGATGCCGGAATTGAAATAGATTATAACGATCCTGAAGTCAAGCAAGCTGATGCCGAAATGAATGCTGAGTTAAGGGCTGCAGCTGAAGAATTTAACCAAGAAATGGGCAAAATTAAAAAGCTTGCTCAAGATTTACATACAGAAACCGTGAGAGAGGCTGACGAAAGCCAAATGACAGCATTGCGGAATAAATTAAATCAGGATGCATAATTTTGTTTTATAGATATTATTTCATTTCTTTTCCGAAATTGGGTCTATTTAAACATCTCAATTTATAATAAACCAATGACTCGAGAGGTATGGCGTTTAAATTTATTTGAATACGTCAAATAATAATAAGAGAAATTCATTAGAATGCTTGCAAAAATTAGTAATTCGTAAAGAAATTCATGCCTAAGAAAAAAGAACAAAAATCAGCGGAATATACCGCCAAGTCCATCCAAGTCCTCGAGGGCTTGGAGCCTGTCCGCAAACGGCCGGGAATGTATATCGGGGGAACTTCGGTGGAAGGACTTCACCATTTGGTTTGGGAAGTAGTGAACAATTCGATTGACGAAGCGATGGCGGGACACTGCAAAAATGTTGTTGTCGAGCTTCTTCCCGACAATGTTGTCAAAGTGACCGATGACGGACGCGGCATTCCAGTTGAAAAGCATCCCCAAACGAAAAAATCAACTCTCGAAACAGTGATGACGAAACTCCATGCCGGCGGAAAATTTGGCGGAGAAGGCTACAAAATTTCCGGAGGCCTCCACGGCGTCGGCGTGAGTGTCGTGAACGCGCTTTCTGAGTGGACGAAAGCAGAAGTCCAACGTGACGGGAAAATTTGGTCGCAGGAATACAAACGGGGGAAGCCGACGGGCCAGGTGAAAGCCTCCGGGAAGTCAAAAGAAACTGGAACGATCATCACTTTCGCTCCCGATCCGGAAATTTTTCCCGAAATCAACTGGAATTGGAACAAAATCGTGGACTATATCCGCCAGCAGGCCTATCTCACGAAAGGCGTCAACGTGAAAATTTTTGACAAGCGGGAAGTGAGAAGTGACAAAGATCTTCATTTGGAAAAAAGGATCGGCTTTTGTTTTGACGGCGGAATTGCTTCATACATCAAATTCTTGAACCGCGGAAAAGAAGTGAAAAATTTCCGCCCGTTTTATGTTGAAAAAACAGTGAATGACGTTTATGTTGAAATATCTCTCCAGTATATTGAGGGCCTCAAAGAGCATCTCTATTCTTTTGCCAACAATATTTTCACGACTGAGGGAGGGATGCATGTCACCGGATTCCGGACGGCTCTCACGAGAGTGCTGAACGACTACGGCAAGAAAAACAATTTTATCAAGGAAAAAAATGGCGGGAGTCTCACCAGCGATGATGTTCTGGAAGGTCTCACGGCGGTGGTGAGCGTGAAACTCAAAAATCCCCAGTTTGAAGGACAGACCAAATCAAAACTTGGAAACAACGACGTGCGGGGGATTGTCTCATCCGTGATGGCGGAAGGGTTTTCCGAATATCTTGAAAAAAATCCCAATGACGCGAAAGCCATCATTGGAAAATGTTTGATTTCTGCCCAAGCCAGGTTGGCCGCCCAAGCCGCGAAGCAGGCGGTTATCCGCAAAGGCGCGCTTGAAGGAATGACGCTTCCGGGGAAATTGGCGGATTGCTCTTCTCGCGACGCCGAAAAATGCGAACTCTATATAGTGGAGGGAGACTCGGCCGGCGGCAGCGCGAAACAAGGGCGGGACCGGAACTTTCAGGCGATTTTGCCGCTCCGCGGAAAAATATTGAATGTCGAAAAAGCGCGCCTCGACAAAATGCTCACTTCGCAGGAAATCAAAAATCTGGTCATCGCGATGGGGACGGGAGTCGGCGACCAGGCCAACATCGACAAGATTCGCTATCACCGAATCATCATCATGACCGATGCCGATGTGGACGGATCGCATATCCGCACTTTGCTTCTCACGTTTTTCTATCGCAACTTTGAGGAAGTCATCAAACGGGGCTATCTCTATATCGCCGCCCCGCCGCTTTATCGTATCGCGAAAGGAAAGGAGGCCCATTATGCCTATAACGAAGAAGATAGGGCGGAAATCATTGAAGATCTTTTGAAGCGGAGCAAGGAAAAACAAAAAAACGCGGCTAAATCCAAGAAAAAAGAAGAAAAAGAGGAAGAAGAAATTGAAATAAGCGATGAGGAGAAACAATCTGGCGTGAATGTCCAGAGATATAAGGGTCTCGGGGAAATGAACCCAAGTCAGCTTTGGGAAACGACCATGGATCCCCAAAATCGGGTGATGTATCAGGTGAAAGTCGAAGACGCCGCCGAAGCGGACAATATTTTCAATATCCTGATGGGCTCCGAAGTTGAACCCCGCAAGCGCTTCATCCAGGCGGAGGCGAGAAGCGTCGCGAATTTGGATGTGTAGCTTTGCTTGACATAAATTATATATAGTATATTATAAGGCTACATAAAAAGCCCTCGAAGGCTTTTTAAAAAAGGCTCGATATGAACAAACTGTGGTCATTTACCAAGGAATCCCGCGCGGAACTTCGGAAAGTCAATTGGCCGACGCGCGCGCAGACAATCAAATTCACCGGTGTTGTGATCGGAGTGAGTTTGGGAGTGGCGATATTTCTCGGGGCGCTTGACTATTTGTTTGAATATATAGCAAGGACATTCGTCGTAAAATAGGCTACTAAATACTAATCGAATACGAATATACGAATTTGTATATTAGTACCCGATTCGTAATTAGTAGCCAGAAATTTGTGGCGAAGCAAACCCAACACCATGGCCGCGCCTGGTATGCGATTCATACCTATTCCGGATACGAAGACAACGTGGCCAAAAATTTGCGGCAGAGGATCGAATCCTTGGACATGCAGGACAAGATTTTTGACGTGATGGTTCCCAAGGAAAAAAAGATAAAAATCAAGGGTGGCAAGCGCTCGGTCATTGAAGAGAGAATTTTTCCGGGATATGTGCTTGTCGAAATGGTTGTGACGGATGATTCTTGGTATGTGGTCAGAAACACCCCCAACGTCACCGGTTTCATTGGAATCGGAACGACGCCAACGCCGATTGCCCAGCAGGAAATCGACCAGATGAAAAAACGGATGGGCGTGTCCGAACCGAAATACAAAATTGATGTTTTGCGCGGCGACGCGGTGAAAATTGTTGACGGGCCGTTCAAGGAATTCGACGGAAAAGTTGACGAGATTGACGAAGCCAGAGGAAAGATCAAAGTGCTGGTCTCGATTTTCGGGAGAGAAACTCCGGTGGAACTCGATTTTTTGCAAATAAAGAAAATATAATTTTATGGCAAAGGCAGTCAAAACAATTGTCAAGCTTCAGATCAAGGCCGGGCAGGCCAATCCCGCTCCTCCAGTTGGACCGGCATTGGGACAGCACGGGCTCAACATTCAGGATTTTTGCCTGAAATTCAATGAAGCCACAAAAGACAAGATGGGAGATGTCATTCCGGTTGAAATAACCGTCTATGAAGACAGGAGTTTTGATTTTGTGCTGAAGACTCCTCCGGCAGCCGAGCTGCTCAAAAAAGCAGCCAAAGTTGAAAAGGGAGCCGCCGATCCGTTGAAACAGAAAGTCGGAACAGTGACCAAGGAACAAGTCCGCCAAATTGCCGAGACAAAAATGGTGGATTTGAACGCCAACGATGTCAAAGCGGGGATGAAAATTGTTGAAGGGACGGCCCGTTCTATGGGCATCAAAGTTGAAGGATAATTTTGAATTTTTAATTTCGAATTTCAAATCAATTTTGAATTTAATAATTTTGAATGTTTAATAAATTAATTCATTCTGATTTTATTCAAAATTCATAATTCGAAATTCAGAATTTGCATAATAAAGATGAGTCAGCCAGAAAATAATCAAATATACTCAATCACCGAGGCCATTGCTGAAGTGAAAAAAAACGCCAAAGCCAAATTTGACGAGTCTGTTGAGGTGCACGCGCATCTCGCGATTGATCCGAAAAAATCAGACCAACAAGTGCGCGGCGTGGCCGAGCTTCCCCATGGAACGGGAAAGAAAATGAAAATCGCTGTTTTCACAACCACTCAAAAGAAAGAAGCCGAGAGCGCGGGAGCGGATCTTGTTGGCGGGGAAGAACTGGTTGACAAGGTGAAATCTTCCGGAAAAATTGACGCTGACATTGCCATTGCCACTCCGGAAATGATGCCGCGTCTTGCGACGATTGCCAAAATTCTTGGGCCAAAGGGGTTGATGCCGAATCCGAAAAACAAAACTGTCACTCCGAAAGTGAAAGAAGTTATTGATTCTCTGAAAAAGGGCCGGGC
>JAQUQQ010000048.1 GCA_028716005.1 Candidatus Moraniibacteriota bacterium
TCGTATTTTTTTGAGAGATTGCGGACGGAAATTAACAAAAGAGTAATTGGTAATGTGTAATTAGTAATTGGGATAAAATCGGAAAATATCCGAATTACAAATTACTAATTACTAATTACATAATTTTATTGAGTCGCCGTAATCACCTCATCTCCCTCTTGCAAACCGGAAACTATTTCGACCATTCCTTCATCGCCGCTGAGCCCAAGTGTCACGACCTTGTCTACCGGTTTTCCGCCCGCGAGAACCGAGACGACTTTTTTCCCGTTCTGGTCTTTGACAATCCTTTCCGGAACAGAGATGACGTTGTTTTTTTCGGCTGTCGCGATATTCACGTCCGCGCTCAAGCCGTCCCTGAACCTCGTATCCGACTTCGAAACACTCAGCTTGACCACATAATCCACCACGTCCTGGACAACCGTGGCCGAAGGCTCGATGGAAACGACTTCCGAATCAAACGTGTCGTCGGGAAGCGCGTCGAAAACCAGAGTCGCCTTTTGGCCGATAACCACTTTGGCTATGTCAGTTTCAGAGACAAGCGCTTCAAAAATGAAGTCCTCCGAAATCATCTGGGCGAAAATTCCCGTCGTGGACGTCACGCTGGGAGACCCGATCACTTCGCCCGCCTTGAAGTTCAGCTGGGTGATCGTTCCGGTTACCGGCGCCCGGAGAGCCGCCTTGTCGAGATTGTTGACCGCAGTTTCGTAGGCGGCCTCATATGCGGCCACGTTGGCGTCTTTTCCAGCCTTTATATTGTCCGACTCGGCGGCATCGAGCGCCGCGTCAGCCGTGTTCAATTTGTTTTGGGCCGAAGTTTCAGCCAGATCAGCCGTCTGGTCAGCCACATCCAGGGCGTCCTTGGCCTGCTCATAGTTGGCTTCAGCTGTATCAAGGGTGAGTTTGGCTGATTTGGTCGTCGAGCTGTCCGACCCGTTTTCGTCTTTCACTTTGTTATAGTAGCTCTGGGCATCATCGAGATAATCTTTTGTATCGGAAACGGCTTGCTCGGCGGCCGCGATATTTTTTTTGTTGAGGCTTTTCGTGTCTTCGAGATAATTTTCCGAATTCTCCTTTTCAACTTTTGCCGAATGGATGGAATCAAAATTCACTCCCGCGTCAGCTCTCGCTTTGTCAAGATTGGCTTTGGCCTGTTCGACACTGAGTTCCAAATTCGCCTGGTCGAGAGTCGCCAGCAAGTCCCCTTTCGCGACTTTTTGGCCGATATCTATGCCGACTGATTTTATCCGGCCGGGCACTTCAAAATTGAGGCCGAGCGTATCGTGGGCCTTGAGCGTCCCGGTGACTGACACGGTCTGTTTCAGCGTGCCGCGTTTCACCGCTTCGGTCGTATATTGAACCTTTGGTTTGCGCAAAAAAGAAAAATAAACAAGCCCGCCGATGAAAGCGACTGCGAGAAGAGTCCAAATTATGGTTTTTCTGTTTATCATGCGGATGTAATTGGTAATTCTCAATTGGCAATTGGGATAAAAAAATCCGAATTACAAATTACCAATTACAAATTACAAAATTATTTCAGGCTGAACTTTATTTTGCCGAGTCTTTCCAGATCGATATTTATCCTGTTCTCAAGTATATCCAGATTTTCCATCCCATCAATATATTTTTTCGCGTTCACGAAAAATTCGTCTTCCTTTTGCGAGAAATCATTGTAGCCCGCGTCGAGTTCCGCCATGTTGTCTGATTTGAGACTGGCAATATTATCCATTTTCTCCAAAAACGCATTCATTGAATCTTTGAGGTTTTGGGCGCTAGCCTGAAGTCCGGACGGCAAGGAGCCCGTCTCCACCGCGTTTCCTTTTTCCTTGGCTCCGGCAATCAGATTTTTCAGCTCATCAAGCGATGAATTCTCCTTCATTTCTCCAAAAACCGCCGCCACATCAATAATTTGGCTCATATAGCCGATTATGCCTTTGAGGTCTGCGGCCTCCTGCGCCAGTTTTGAATAGTAATCTTCCGCCAGTTTTTTCGTCCCTCCGGACACTGTCGGAGCGCTCAGATTTTCGATTTCTTTTTTCGCAGTCTCGGACTCCTTTATAACAGCGTCGAGCTCAATTGAAGATTGCTTCGACTCGTCCCGGATTTGGGATATTTCTTTTTTGCTGTTGTCGCGGAAGCTTGCTTCTATTTTTCCAATTTTTGGAGCAAGGTCATGTTCTGCCTGAACCCTGGAAACTTGCGTCGCAAAACTGCGGATCTTTTCTCCGTTCAAAAAGCCATAGGAAAAAGTCACCACGGCGGCGAAAAGAAATACCAAAAGAAAATAAAGAATGAATTTTCTCATATATACAATTATTATGCCTTGAGAAAAAAGAAAAAGCAAGAAGAGTTTGAGGTTGCACGGGATGAGGGAATCGCCCCGCTCTTCACGAAGGGCGGGGTTGGAGACCGGAGAGTTAAAGAATTTTTTCAGCACGGGATGAGGGAATCGAACCCCCGACACCGGTTTTGGAGACCGGAGTTATACCACTTAACTAATCCCGCGTAATTATCTCAGTTTTAATCTTTTCAATAAACCTTTATAAGCCGACCCAAATTGTTTCAGCTTTCTTTCTCGCTCTTGCGCTGCTGACTTGTTTTTATAACTTTCGTAGTAAACCAGCTCGAGAGGCCTTCTGTTTTTTGTAGAGTCTGCCTTTCCACTCCTGTGCTCCTCGAATCTTAATCTTAAGTCGGAAGAATAACCGATATAATATCCTTTATCTTTCTCGCTTTTTAAGAAATACACATAATACATTTGAAATTTCGGAGGGAATCGCCCCGCTCTTCACGAAGGGCGGGGTTGGAGACCTCCGTACTACCACTGTACGACACCCGCGTTTTACTTTAAACCTAATCTTTTAAACAAACTCATATAAACTGATCCGCTTTTTTTGAGCCCTTTCTCTCTTTTTAGCGCTAAATATTTATTATTATAAGCCTCATAATAAATCAAACATGGTTTTCTATTTTTTGTCGAACGTGTATTTCCGTTAATATGCTTAATAATTCTTTTTCTCAGATCGCTGGTATAACCAATATAAAATTCTTTTCCTCCTTTTTCCTATAATTTCAATAGATAGACATAATACACTTTGGTTTTGGAGACACCTGTCACTCGCGAGTGACAGGTGAGACCGGAGTTATACCACTTAATTAATCCCGCATATTCCTCATTTCATACATAAAATACAACGTATAGACATTATACGCAATACTTTATACCAAATACAAGATGCTAGATGCTAAATACCAATCACACTTTCCCTTCCCTGTGCGGCGTGTGTTTTCGGCATTTTTTGCAAAACTTTTTGAGGCCAAGTTTTTCCTTGACTTTCTTTTTGTTGCGAAAGGTGTGGTAGTTCACTTTCTTGCAAACTTCGCACTTGAGAGTCACGAGATTGTCTTGAGACATAGCCAAGACTCGCTAATAAGGAGCTAATGCCAGCTAATCGGAGCGAATTCGCTCATATTCGCTTTTTATTCGCTCATTATTCGCGAGTGATTAATTTTAGTCTATTCTCTCCCACGTTTTTTGGTCTTGGTCGTATTGGTAGGAGGCGGCAAAATTATCGATGTTGTCATAATCGAACTTATCGTTTCCTTGCTTCAGCACAAAATCATCTTCGCCCATCTCCCAATAGGCCAGCACTTTCGCGCTGAATCCAGCCCCGGATGGCGCGGTTTCGACGAGAATGCGCCGCGAAGTATCATCACTGATATCCATTTTTTCGTCATCTTCGGCCGTGTCATAGTATTCCACATAAACATTGTTTTCGTCAACAAAGTCAACGATATCAACCGTCCACTTCTGATATTTGGCTTTTTGGGGCGCGATTGAATTGATGTTCGCCGCGAGCCAATTCATGAGATTTTTCCGCTGGCCGAGCACATTTTTGTCCGTTTCCTTTCCGGTGCATTTCACCTGGGTCACGGCAATTTCTTTCTTGGCTGCGTTTTTCACGCCCTGCACCTCCATCTCCCGGCCTTCAAAATAGTCAAGTTTGAAAAGATTGCTCCCGGTTATGCCCAGGCTTTCCGTCCCCTCGATATAGTATTGGTAGCTTTTGAACTCGGCCGGTGAATCGTCCGGATAGACTCTTCGGAGCTTTCCAGTGACAGAAGATATTTCTCCCGATTGGTCGGCAAGCTTCAACCACTCCCCGTTTTCGCACATGGCGTTGTAGTCAGTGTTGTCTTCCGCGTCAGCGCTCTGCTCGGCTGTTTCGTTGCCGGGAAGCGCGTTTTCAAGGCTGCCGTTGCTGCCGGCGCTGTTTTCCGTTTGAGAAGTGTTCAGCAAAGTTTTCCCCTTTCGGGCATAGCTTTGATACCACAAAAATCCGGCGAATATCAAAGCTATTATGACGATTCCTCCCCAGATGAGTTTTGATTTTTTCATTTGTTTGGTAGTTAGTAGTTAACGCAGTCTAATTATACCAGATACTGAATACAAAATACCAGATACTGATCTTGAGCCGTTGGGCGGATTCGAACCGCCTACCTACTCCTTCATTTGCACCTCAATTTCGTAAAACTTATATGAGGATTAGACTGTATCTTTCTCCCGAAGGGAGACCTTTGTCAGTCGTTCGGGCGAGAATATCGCCACGGTCTGACCCCGCCCCGGCGGGGCTTTGACCGTTATTCAGGATTCACGATCGGATTGCTCCGACCGTGGGCAGAAGTCTAAATATGACCCACCATGGAGTTGCTCTGCCAAGTGAGCTACAACGGCTTGTTATTTTTTTGCTGTTCTATTAAATGAACTAGTTTATTCCTTAATTTTGTATTCCCATAATAAACAGTCATGACTCCATATTCACTTTTTTTTCTATAAGTTCCAATGGATCCGGATATCGAAACAAACGGTTTATAAATCTGCTTTTCTTTTATACTTAATTCTCTCATCCAATATTTCTTCGCCTTTTTGGTTTTTATATCGGAAAAAATATGCAGGTGAAATTTCAGATCCCTCCTCTTTATGCCAAAAAATTTGATTAGGAAATTTATGAAAATTTTTAATAACTCTGCGTCAGAACTGCCGAGACGAACTGTATTTTTGTTAGCTTTATTTCCTTCGCCCCAATAAAGCCCTACGCCAAGACCGAATAATTGAGCATCAGCGATATTCCGGGGAAATTTCAGCTTGAATGGATCTCCACCTGGATTGTTCTTAAGATACATCGCTTCGCTTATCGATCTTTTAGAAATTTTATACTTTTTCAGCCAATAATTTATTTTGCTTTCGGAACAATCAAAAATTTTGGCAATATTCGCCGATGAATTATTCGCGTATAATTTTTTAAGCGCTTTGCCGTCCATCTAAACATTCGTTGCTGGTGATTAGCCAATCTATTATAAAATATCACTCTTTTATAGTCAACTATATTCTTGATAAGAAAGAAGTCAGCTATTGAACAACAAAATATCAATGGCACTCCGACGCAAAATATATTAGCACGGGGAATCAAATTCAACAATATACAGCATCATCCGCGGCGTCATGAGCGATGACACAAAATTCCGGTTCTTGATCGTGACCATCGGCCTTCTCATCGCTCTCGTTCTTGGATACATCAAATTTATCCCTCACCAAAAAAATAATCAGGGTATTTCTGAAAAACAACCGGCACTAAAATTATAGCAAGAGAATATACTAAAGAGTAGTAATGTAAGTTTTTGGTGCGGAATGAATCAAACAAAAGAAGAAACTGCCAATAAATAGGCTTTAAAAAAACATTTTCCCAATCTTTTCAGCTTGCGAAAAAAACTTGACGATTTTCCCAAAGACATATATTTTTGAAAAAAACATTTTCATCGTCGGGAGAGCGCAAAATGAATATAATTGCTGTTCTTTTTGTTTTTGTAACCGTGTTTTCCGGTTGCGCTGACAGCCGCGTCAGCCGCCCGGATCCGAGGTTTGAAAACTTTTACGACCGGAGCATCGGGGATAATATTTTCTCGGATGCCTTGAGCGGCTTCACGCCAACAGCCGTTGGAGGCTTTATCGCCGACCAATTTTTCAGCCCGCAACCAACCGAAGAACCCACGCGAGCCAAATGAAAGGAGACCGCCGTGAAACTGATCGAAAAAATTCTTGGAATATTTCTGGCGAAGAAAGAGTTGTCGCGGGAGGGAAAGATCGCCAGGGCGGAAAAGAAATTCAGCGGAATGGATCTGGTGAACGAGATCCTCAGGATCGAAGGAATCGACGAGCGTGATGAACGCTTTTGGTATCGTCTCGTCGATCTCTGCGCCAAATATCAGGTTGATTTGACCATCCCCTGCAGCGAGGGCGGCCACTGCTAGAACTGTCGAAAACTACCCTCACCGAGGAGCGGCCACGCCGCCCTCTTTTTTTATCTGACAAAATGTCACTGTAAATTGCTTCAGCGAAAGACAGCGACATTATTTTCCTGGGAATTCGTTTTGATTTTTTGCAAAAAACAATCCGCCGATGAGGCGGGGCTGTTCTTTGAGAATTCCCGAAAATTCAATTTCAGGAAAAATCAACGACCGGCTCTCGCCGCGAAATTGAAAGACATGAAATAATTTTTCCATCCTTCATCGGAAGACTGATAAATGTTTTCGAAAGCGAAATGATCAGCCAGCGCTTCTCTTGTTCGGGCAATTTCCTTGAGGCGTTTTCTGTTTTTTTTGTCTTCCAAGGATAAATCCAGAAGTTCGAGCG
>JAQUQQ010000049.1 GCA_028716005.1 Candidatus Moraniibacteriota bacterium
TCCTTGAAGGCCAAAGGTATGTCGCCGCCGCCGCCTATAACAAAGCTCTTGCCGGCGATGTTCAAGGAGGAAATGTCGAGGACTTGGTCAACAATCTTTCAAGAGTGGTCAACCTAGATCCAAACAGAGACCTCTATCATCGCAATCTGTCCGTCGCTCTTTTCGCGATGCTCAACCAAAAAGTTTCTGAAAAAGGACTCGCCAATCTGAGCGACGATGACCGGGCTCAAATTTCGAGTCTCTATTTCGCCGCCGAGGATCAGGCCCGAACTGCTATAACTTTGAATCCAAAAAATCCCGACAACCTGGTGCAGATGGCCCAAATAAACCAAAACGTTATTGGTTCGAAAGATGGCGCTGACCAGGCCGCCCGCGACAACTATATGGAGGCTTTGAAATATGATCCGAAGAATCCCTCCATCTACTATCAGATCGGGCAAATCTATCTCACTATGGCTGACATTGAAACTGCCAAGAACGCCGGACAGCAGCAAGCCGGAAAAACGCCGCAACTGACTGACAAAGCCAAAGAATATATTGCTTCCGCCCGCCAGAATTTCGAAAAAGCGACTGAGCAAAAAAGCAATTATATCCCGGCTCAATTCATGATTGCTGTCTGCCTCGACCGGCTTGGCGAAATCGACAAAGCGATTGCCAAGCTCGAAGAAAGCCAGAAAATGAATCCGCAGGATCCGGGAATAGCTTTCCAGCTTGGAGTTTTCTACTACAAGGCGGAAAAGTATGACCAAGCCCAGACGGCATTGGAACAAACCGTGAAGCTGGCAGAGAACTATTCTAACGCCCGTTATTTCCTCGGACTTGTTTACGACAAGAAAAATATGAGGGACAAAGCTCTTGAGCAGTTCGAAAAAGTCGCCGAGCTCAATCCGGATAATCAAGACGTGAAAAAAATCATTTCCAACCTCAAAGCCGGAAAGAAAGCGCTTGACGGCATGGACGTGACTGGTTCGGCCCAAGGATCGCAAGATCAAAATGCTCCGGCTGTCCAACGGGATCAACAACCTGTTCCACCGGAAACACCAATCACGCCTCCGGCTGAAACCCCTCCAGCTGACCAGCAGAACGCCCCACAAAATCCGACTCCGTAGAACATCTGACTTCAAACCCCCCCCGACACGTGTCGAGGGGGGTTTATTTGACAGAAATTATTTTATGGATTATAGTATTATTGTTGATTCTGAAGTTGTTTGAGATGTCCGTGCGAACGGGCATTTTATTATCAAATGAGATATAAGATATAAAATAGAAGAAATAATCTGAAAATATTTCTTCTATCTTATTTCTAATTTCTTGTATAATTATCATGGCTAAACGAAAAAAAATTACTCAAGAGGAAGAAGCGCAATCTGGCCGACTGGGCCAGTTTGGAAGCGCGATCGCCCAAATTTGCGAAGAAAAAGGGATTCCCAAAGAAAAAGTGGTTGAAGCAATAGAATCGGCGCTCGCTGCTGCCTATAAAAAAGACTACGGCAAACGTGGCCAGCACATCCGGGCCGAGTTTGATGAAGTCACTGGCGGAGCTAGTTTTTTTCTTGTGAAAGAAGTGGTTGATGAGACGACTCGCGTTTTTGAAACGGAAGAAGAAAAAGAAGCAGAAGTCGAAGGCAATAAAGAGCCTGCCGCTAAAGCTTTGGCGGGCAAAGGAAAAAAAGATATTGAAAAGAAGCCTGAAGAAGCTGAAAGGCTTGAAAGCGAGTCTGTCCCCAAAAGTCCTGCCGAGCCAGGCGAAGGGGGAGAAGAAATAAAAATTCCTCGTTATAATCCGGAAAGGGATTTGACCTTGGAAGAAGCTTCGAAAATAAAGAAAGGCGCAAAGGTGGGGGATATTATTGAAACGAAACTTGAAGAAAAAAGCGACTATGGCCGCGTTGCCGCTCAAACTGCCAAACAAGTTATTATCCAAAAAATCCGGGAAGCCGAACGCGACGCGATGTATGACGAATACAAGCAGAAAGAAGGCGAAGTTGTGAGCGGAGTTATCCAGAGAATCGAAGGCCGAAATATTTTCGTCGACCTTGGAAAATCGGTCGGCGTTCTTTTCCCTTCAGAACAAGTTGAAAATGAAAGATATCGCATCGGTCAGCGTCTCAAGGTTTATGTCATGAAAGTGGAAGCCGATCCAAAGGGGCCGGGTATTCTTCTTTCACGCTCTCACCCGGCGTTGGTCCAAAAACTTTTCGAAATTGAAGTTCCGGAAATTTTTGCCGGAACAGTTGAAATCAGAGCCATGGCCCGCGAAGCCGGATCCCGCACAAAAATTGCTGTTGCATCGAGCGAGGAGGGAGTTGATCCAATCGGCTCTTGCGTCGGTCAAAAGGGGACGCGAGTCCAAGCTGTCATTGATGAGCTGGGTGGAGAAAAAATTGATATTATTGAATGGAACGACGATGTAGCCAAATTCATCTCAAATGCTCTTTCTCCGGCTAAAGTTTTGGGAGTAAAAATCATTGAAAGCAAAAAGGAAGCCCGCGTTTCGGTTCCGTCCGACCAGCTTTCGCTCGCCATCGGTAAACAGGGACAAAATGTCCGCCTCGCCGCCAAACTCACCGGCTGGAAAATTGATGTTGTTTCAGGTGAGGAGAAACCCGCCGACGCTAAAGCTTTGGAGGGAAAGAAAGAAGAAGCTGGCGAAGAGAAAGAAAAAGAACTTGAAAAAAAAGATGCGGAAGAGGTTGTAAAGGAAGAAAAACCTCCTGAAAAAAAGAAGAGGGTTGCAAAGAAAAAAGAAAAGGAGGAAAAAGAACCAAAAGCGGAAAAAAAAGAGAAACCTCAAGATAAAAAAACAGAAGAAAAACCCGAAGCGAAATAGTAAAAATAGATACTTTATACATTATACTTAACACTTTATACAAAAAGATGAACATTGAACTCTACCCCATTGCCGCCTCGCTGATTGCTGTCGCATTTGCCGTTTATTTGAGCTGGAAAGTAAACAGCTTTCCAGAAGGTGAAGGAAAAATGGTCGAGATTGCCAGCGCCATAAAAGAAGGCGCCAAGGCCTTTCTCAACCGCCAATACAAAACCGTCGCCTATGTGGCAGTTGCCGTGGCACTGGTGCTCTATTTTTTTCTCGGATTCAACACTGCCATAGGATTTTTGATAGGCGCGATTGCTTCGGCTCTCGCCGGATATATTGGAATGAATGTGGCCGTGAGAGCCAATGTCAGAACAGCCGAAGGAGCCAGAAAAAGTCTTCGCAACGCTCTGGATATTGCTTTCAAAGGAGGCGCAGTCACCGGCCTTCTTGTGATCGGTCTTGGCCTTCTGGTTGTTTCTCTTTTTTATCTTCTCACCAAAGACGTGCGGGCGCTCATCGGCGTGGGATTTGGAGGAAGTCTCATCAGCGTTTTTGCCCGGCTCGGCGGAGGAATTTTCACCAAAGCTGCCGATGTCGGAGCGGATCTCGTAGGTAAGATTGAAGCCGGAATTCCTGAAGATGATCCGCGAAATCCGGCTGTGATTGCCGACAATGTCGGGGACAACGTCGGGGATTGCGCCGGAATGGCGGCTGATCTTTTTGAAACATATGCCGTCACCGCGATTGCCGCCATGATTTTGGGATCGCTCACTTTTGCCAAATTTCCAAACGCGATTTTTTATCCGCTCATGATCGGCGCAGTTTCAATCATCGCTTCCATCATCGGAATATATTTTGTCCGCCTCGGCCGGGGAAAAAATATCATGGGAGCGCTTTATAAAGGCCTCATTGCTTCTTCAGTTATTTCTCTTATCGTTTTCTATCCTCTGACAAAAAGCCTGATGGCCGGAAACGGACTTTATAGTTTCACAAATTTATATTTGGCTTCGGCCATTGGAATTCTGGTGACCGCCGGAATGGTGCTCATCACAGAATACTACACCTCCAAAAAATACCGGCCGGTGAAAGAAATCGCCAAGGCTTCGAAGACCGGGCATGGAACCAATATCATCATGGGACTTGCCATGAGCATGGAGTCAACCGCCGCTCCGGTGATTCTCATTGTCGTCGGAATTTTGGGATCATTTTGGCTGGCGGGACTTTATGGCGTGGCGGTCGCGGTGATGAGCATGCTTTCGATGACTGGCATCATCGTCGCCATTGATTCGTTCGGGCCGATCACTGACAACGCCGGAGGAATCGCGGAAATGTCCGGCATGAACGAGGAAGTTCGAAAAGTGACGGACGCGCTTGATGCCGTCGGAAACACCACCAAGGCGGTCACCAAAGGATACGCCATTGCTTCCGCCGGACTGGCGGCCGTGGTTCTCTTTGCTTCCTATGTCCAGGAACTTTCCGAAAAGGGCGCCAAGGATGTTGTTTTTCAGCTAAATGACGTTCATGTTTTGACCGGCCTTTTCATTGGCGGTCTTATCCCATATCTTTTTGGATCAATCTGCATGCGGGCCGTTTCCAAGGCAGCGGGAGCCGTGGTGGAAGAAGTTCGACGGCAGTTTCGGGAAATCAAAGGGATTCTTGAGGGGACAGCCAAACCCGACTACGCGACAAGTGTTGATATTGTGACGAAAGCGGCTATAAAAGAAATGGTCATTCCGGCTCTTCTTCCTGTTGCCGCTCCGATTCTGGTTGGATTCATCTTGGGCCCGGCGGCTCTGGGCGGTCTTTTGGTTGGCACAATCATCACCGGAATTTTCGTGGCCATTTCCATGACTTCAGGCGGAGGCGCTTGGGACAATGCCAAGAAATATATTGAAGAGGGTCATTTCGGAGGCAAAGGATCTCCTGCCCACCAGGCCGCGGTCACCGGTGACACGGTTGGCGATCCCTACAAAGACACGGCCGGCCCGGCTATCAACCCGATGATCAAAATAATCAATATCGTGGCGCTTCTCATTGCCGCTTTCATCGTCTAATGGTCATTCGCAAACTTCCCAAATCCCAGCTTGAAATCAATATTTCCGTTCCGGCCAATGAGCTTGAAAAGTTTTTGGATATGGCCTCCGAAGAGCTTTCAAAAGACATGAAAATCGCCGGATTCCGTCCTGGAAAAGCTCCCCGGAAAATTGTCGAACTGAGGGTCGGTTCGGAAAAAGTTTTGGCGCACGCGGCCGAAAAAGCAGTCAAAAAAAAATACGTTGAATCCATTGCGAAAAATAAAATTGAAGCTATTGGTGAGCCGAAAATCACCATCACCAAAATCGCGCCCGGAAATGATCTTGAGTTCAAGGCGGTTGTCGGCATAATGCCGGAAATCAGCCTGGGAGATTATAGAAAGCGCGTCAAAGGAATCAAAAAAAGCGAGCCGGAAAAAATCAAGCCGGAGGAAATCCAAAAAGAGCTTGAATATTTGAGAAAAAGCCGGGCGAAACTCATCGCTGTTTCACGCGCTGCGGAAAAAGACGACTATGTTGAAATCGATTTCAACGTTTTGGTCGATGGAAAAGAAATTGAGGGTGGAAAAAGCCAAAATCATCCCCTCACCATTGGCGAAAGCTACTTCATTCCCGGCTTCGAGGAAAATCTCATCGGCATGAAAGCGAATGATGAAAAAGAATTCGCGCTCGAGTTTCCAAAAGACTATCACAAGAAAGAGTTGGCCGGAAAACCCGCCACGTTCAAAGTAAAAATGAACCTCGTGCAAAAAAAAGAACTCCCGGAAATGAATGATGATTTCGCCAAAAGTCTTGGAAAATTTGAAAACCTCGAAAGTCTCAAAAAAAGCGTCCTGGAAGGCATGGAAATGGAGCAGAAAAAGAAGAGTGAGGAAAAAAGGCGGCAGGAGATTCTCGAGAAAATAATTTCCGAATGCCAGACAGAAATCCCGGACGTTCTCCTTGAAAGCGAACTTGAAAAAATGATGGCGGAGTTTGAACAGAATATCGCCGGAATGGGAATGAAATTAGATGACTATTTCACGAGTATTAAGAAGACGCGCGATGTTGTGAGAAAGGGCTGGATGGAAAGCGCCGAGAAACGGGTGAAATCGGCTCTCGCTCTTCGGGAAATATCCAAACTTGAAAACCTAAGCCCCGAAAGCACCGAAATTGAAGAAGAGATGAACAAAACCCTGGCTTATTTCAAAGGTCAGGGCGATATGGAAAAAAATGTGGACATGGAAAAATTATATGAATACATAAAGGGCGTTTTGCAGAATGAAAAAGTGCTGAAGTTTTTGGAGACACTGTAATCCATAGTTAGAAAGCATTCGTTTCCTTCGTGTCTTCGAGAAACACGAAAAAAAACACAAACATAACGAACTACAATAAATATTAATTTGTTTACTATGATAAAAAATCAACTTCTAATCCCCACCGTCATCGAAAAAACCGCCTATGGCGAGCGGGCGTATGACATTTATTCCCGGCTCCTCAAGGAAAGGATTATATTTTTGGGCGGGCCAATTGACGACCACGTCGCCAATTCGATCATCGCCCAGCTTCTTTTCCTCTATAACCAAAATTCGAAAGAAGACATCCGGATTTATATCAACTCTCCCGGCGGATCGGTAAGCGCGGCGCTTGCCATCTATGACACGATGCAATATGTGAAGTGCGATGTTTCGACAATCTGCGTGGGACTCGCCGCTTCAGCCGGCGCCCTTCTTCTCACTGCCGGCGCGAAAGGAAAAAGGCTTTGTCTTCCGAACAGCGAAGTGCTTCTCCACCA
>JAQUQQ010000050.1 GCA_028716005.1 Candidatus Moraniibacteriota bacterium
CCGGATGAATCTTTTCTTCAAGAGCCTTGAGCTCCGAAGGAAAAGTTCGGATATCCACGAGCTTCATTTTCTTGTTTCTGGAAAAATATTCTTTTATAATTTCATATTTGAAGCCCATCTTGGAAAGCTTGAGAAGCTCGAGCTCAAGAAAATCAATCGGGCAGCGCTTGATCAAAATTCCACTTTTCGTGCAAGCGGCCAATGAAAAGAAAAACATGGCTTCAATCGGATCCTCGCTAATCTGATATTCGACGTCCTTGTTTATATTCGCCTTCCCTTCAATTTCCAAATTCATTGTTCCGATGCCTTTTATCTTCAATCCCAGTTTTTCCAAAAAAAAGCAAAGGTCTTGAACCATATAGTTGGCCGAAGCAAGTCTGATCACAGTTTTCCCGGGAATTTGGGCAGCCGCCAAAATCGCGTTTTCCGTCGCGGTATCGCTGGCTTCATAGAGGACGACCTTTTTCCCCGGTCGAAGTTTTTCCCAGCTAACCAAAAAACCTTTTGATTCGGTTTCCACGCTGATTCCAAAATTCTCAAGGGCGAAAAGGTGGGGCTTTATCGTCCGGCTCCCCAAACGGCATCCGCCTGATTGCGGAATGGTATATCTTTTGAAGCGCCTGATCAGCGAGCTGATCAAAAGAATAATCGACCTCGTCCTTTCGGCTGCTTTTCGGTCGATGTTTTTTATGTCAATATTTATTGGCGGAATTATTTTGAGATCTCGGCCTTTCTTTTCAATCTTCACGCCAATGCTTTCCAGAACTTCCAAAAGCCGGTTGACCTCTTCGATTTGGGGAACATTGCGAAGAGTCGTTTTTCCGCGATTAATCAGCGAACCCATAATCAGCGCCACAGCGGCGTTTTTTGAGGTGTTCACTTCAATTTCCCCTGTGAGTTTTCTCCCGCCGGTTATTTCAAAATAGGACATATTTGGAAGTTTTTTAGCATTGTTATTATAAATTAAACTCCGAATATAATCAACTTCAAACTGAAAACAAAACATTCGGTGCTCGTTGATTAGTATTTATTCGCAGATTAGCATCATGCAAAACAAAAACCCGCTCTTGCAAGACCTGCAAGAACGGGCATATTGTCATTCACGCCATTCGGCGAAAAGTAAGGACACTTACCTTTTTGTTTTCAAACACTTTTTTTGTGTTTTTTTTACCCTGCCTGTATTTTGAACAATACAGACTTTTTTATTTTTACTCTGTTAAGTTTTGCGAGTTTTTTTCTTTTCGCAATTCATTAACGGAGTGAATTTTGTTAAGGAACTCTCTTTTTGTTTTTTCTACATCACATTTTTTCCTATGTTAATTATTATTTCCTCCTGTCATTTTTTAGCGAGATGAAAGAAGCTGGCGCGAAGCTATTCCCAAATTCGCGGCCAGTGCTTCTCTTCCTGAATCGGCGGCGTTGGCCATTTGAGGCTGAAAGGAAAACGCCAGACCTTCAAAAAAACTTTTCCCGCTCCCAGCAAAATAGTTAGCGAGGATAATCTGTTTTTTTGTCTTGTTCCCCGCCTGGTCTGACACTGTGGCGACAATTGATGATTGCCTGGTTTCGACCGAAAATGTCACTGCCCCATTGGAACCAACCGAAGCCTTTTTCCCTCCCAGCTCGAAATAGCAATTCTTCTTGTCCGAAAATAGGTTGATGAGATAATTGTTTTTTTGCCCGTTCGCGTATAAATGGTAGCCCAATGACGGTCTTTCACGGTCAATCCGGAAAGAAATTTTTTCTGAAAATACATTTTCATTTTTTCTCGCGGAAATATTCTCCGTCGCGGCCGTCAAGCTGTGGCTTCCTTCGGAAATATTCTTGATCTCGAGCTTGAACCAGCCCTTTTCGTCAGAAGCGGAATCGCCCACAGGGACACCTCCATCGAAAATCGTCACTTTGCTTTGGGGATTGGCTCGTCCAACAACGTTTATTTTTTCGTCGTTGAAAATTTCGCCTTCTTGCGGCGAGGTTATCAAGGGCATCGCGAACGCGATTTTGTTCGCTTCGTCTTCTTCGACCGGCAAAACGGGAATATAATCGCTTTGATTTGGCGTTTCTATTTTCTTTTCTTTGGGCGCGTTTTTGTCTCCTGAACCAAACATCTGGACCACTACGATTGTTTCGTGTCCGTTTATGACGCCCTCTTTCGCGGCCACGCCGATTTCTTTATATTTTTCGTTCAAAATATTGGCGCGATGAGTGGGACTCGCCATCCAGGCTTCATTCATTTTCTCGGACGTAGTGAAATCCATCGCCAGATTTTCTCCGGCATAGTTATAGTCATAATTTTCTTTTTCAATCCAATGCCAAGGAGTAGTTCCTTGCGGGGAGGTATGGGAGAAATAATCATTGAGTACCATATCATCGGCTTTTTCCGCCGCCGCTTGCGTTAGCTTTTCATTTTCCAGAAGTTCCTGAATGCCTTTGTTTTTTCTGTCCGCGTTGGCCAGTTCGACAACTTTCGCCGTCGTGATGGAAGAAGCCCAAGCCGTGTTGATCAATATTATAAAAAGAAAGAATAGGGCTGAAAGAGCGACCGATCCGGAAAGAAATAGAGCGTCCGAAAGCTTTGATCCAAAAAATTTTCCAACTTCAAAACCGGCCGAATCCGCCGCCGCTATTTCTTTTGAGCTCACCCTATTCACATGACTCACCCGTTTCACCCGATAAAGGATTTCAATCATCAAGCATTCGAGCTCACCCCACTCCTAAAGTTATAAAAAAATTATTGTTATTTTTTAGTAAACAAAAAAGCGATTTGCCTGGATTTAGCCAGAAAATCACCCTTGTAAAAGCCCCTTTTTATGGATTCTACGCTATTATTATATAACTATTTTCGCTATTCGTCAATCGAAACTGGAAACATTTTTGCCAAAAGACTTGACAGAAATTGTCATGGTTTTTCCGATCAATAATTTTTCATTATTTTTTTGAATCCATCCGCGTAGTGAAGGACTCTGTCCGAATACCATGAATATCTTTCCCAATTTGATCCGGCCAAATACATTCCCGCCGCTTTCGCCCAAGCGTCCCGATCCCCCGCTTGCACTCCCTCGACCGAACCTAGTTTGAGCCCCATCGCCACCAGAGAGTCTTCGATGCTCCAGGGATTGGCCGGCTTGTTTCCGGTCACGCTTTCAATCTTGCTCTTATAACCCATCCAGGTCGAAGGCATGAACTGGGCCGGTCCCATTGCCCCTCCCCATCCGCCGCATCCGTCGCCGGAATCTCGGTTATAACAGGCCCGACGCGAAACAGGAGTTTTTTCCGGATCAAGCCCAATCTCTTTGCAGATGCTTTTGAATGTGTCCCACTGGGCCGGGTTCATGTCCGTCTTGTATCTTCCGCCCCCGACATTCGTTCCCAAGCCCGATTCGACCCGAAGCACTCCAAGCAAAAATTCCGGCGCCACTTGGGTGAGATCGACCGCGTATTTCGCCGCTTTCACCGCTTCTTCCAAATTGATCGGTTCGCCCAGCGACTGGATTTCACTCAGCTCCTCTTGGAGTTTTCCCATATTCTGTTCCAAGGCCAGTTTTTCGTTTCGGACCTGGGAGACAAGCAAGGTCTCCATTGTTTTTTCCTGCTCGAGCGATCTCTCCTGGTCGCTCTGAATGCCTCTCAAATTTTCTTGGTCGACTTTTCTTTCTATCAGATTTTCTTTTTCGTCTTTAAGCGCGTTTTTCGAAGCTTCCAGCTGGTCGTGAGTTTCTTTGATCTGTCCCTCAAAACTTTCGAGACTCTCAATTTTTGAAAAATAATCCGAGAAGCTTTGCCCGCTGAAAACTATCTCCGCCGTTTCTCCTCCTCCTTTTTCATAAAGCTCCTGCAAAAATTTTGCGAGCATCTCTTTCTTTGCGTCAACCTGTTTTTGCATCTGCTCAATTTCAATTTCCTTTCCGGCGATTTCACCGTCGAGACTCGCTATCTGGAGATTCGTTTCCTGAATTTGAAGTTCGATCTTTTTTATGTCTGCCGCGAGAATTTCTATGTCATTGGAAAGCGACTCTTCTTTTTTGCTTTTTTCGTTTATGTCTTTCTGATACATTTCAATTTGTTTTTGGAGGTCGTCAATCCTGGTTTTGAGGATTTCATTTTGGGACGGCGCCGCTCCCCTCGTGCCTGCCTCACTCGCGAAAAAAATAGTCGCGACAAAAAATATTATTCCGATATTTGCCGAATATATGGGAAATAATTTTATTTTGGAAAATATTTGTTTCATCCCTGTCTTTGGATAATATATTTAGGCATATTGTGACCAAGAAAAAATTTTTTGTTCTCTTTTGATTATATCATAATTTCAAAAAACCGCCCCGATGGATGTCGGGGCGGTCATATGTCTCGAGTCTATTTTGCTTTTTCCACTTTCTCTTCCTTTTTCTTTTCTTTCTCTTTTTCTTCATTGCCGGCTTCTCCGGCTTCACCGGGCTTTTCTTCCTTCACGACTCCTTCAACCTTCGTCACGTCTTCTTTCACTTCCGTTTCAAGTTCCGCCAACTCTTCTTCAGAGCGAGGTTCCGAAACCATTGCCACGACATTTTCCGGATCAACCAAAAGTTCAACCTTATCCGAAACAGGCAAATCTTTGACATAGATATAATCGTCGAAAGTTTTTATCTGGCTGATATCCACCTCTATCTTCGGAGGCAAGTCTCCCGGCAAACACTTCACTTCAATCTCATCCATATTTTTTATCAAAATTCCGCCGAGATCTTTCACGGCCGGCGATTCGCCGACAAACTCCAGCTCCACATTCGCCTCAATTTTTTCATCCATCCGGACTTGATAGAAATCAACGTGGGTTGGTTTTCCATTCAGAATATCCCTCTGGATTTCTTTTATGAGCACATTCCGTTCTTCACCGTTTTCAAGTTTGATTTTGAAAATTGTGCTTTCCCCCGCATCTTCCCGAATACGATTAAATTCTCTCCGGCTGAACCAAAGCATCACGTTTTTGATTCCCCGCCCATACAAAATACCCGGAATGGTGCCCAGAGGCGCTTCCGTTTTTTTTCCTTCTTTTTTTCTCGTCTCGGCTTTTAGTGTCAAACTTGATGTCATTTCTTTCAAAAAAATAGTATAAAAAACCACTCTAAGAAGATAACACCATTTCCAATCTTTGGCAAGTCCGGCTGCGAAAGAGAAACGATTATTTCCGGTTTACCCGGCAGACGCTTTCAGCTATTCCCGCCGCCGCCATCAAGGTAATCAGCGAGCTCCCTCCATAACTCAAGAATGGAAGCGGTATGCCCGTCACCGGCATAACTCCGATATTCATCCCGATGTTGATCAACGCGTGGACAAAAATCACGCTGGCTGCTCCGCCGACAAGAAGTTTCCCGAAATTGTCCCGGCTGTTTAGCGCGATTTTCACCAGTCTTGAAAGAACAACAACGATGAGGATGATGACAAAAGCCGCTCCGCCAAAACCCAGCTCTTCGGCCACCACCGCGAATATAAAATCAGTATGCTTTTCCGGCAAAAAATTGAGCTGGCTTTGGGAACCATGACCAAGACCTTTTCCCCAAAACCCGCCCGACCCGACCGCGACCGTCGACTGGAGAACATTGTATCCGGCGCCCAACGGATCGGAAGAAGGACTGAAAAGCGTTGTCACTCTTTCTTTCTGATATCCCTTGAGAAAAAAATTCCAGCCCAGAAGAGCGATGATCAGCAAAATCGAAAACAGGACAAAAAGATGCTTTTTGCTCACTCCACTCATCACCAAAATGGAAAGCCAGAGAAAAAAAATGACAAAAGCTGACCCGAAATCGGGTTGTTCGATCACCAAAAAAATGGAAACTACCACGGGAGCCAGCGAAATCAAAATATGTTTGTAGTCCCCGATGCTTCTCGAGTGGAGAGAAAAATATTTTGCCAGAAGGATCGCCGCGATTATTTTGAAAGGCTCAACCGGCTGGAGATGAACTCCGCTGATCCCAAGCCAGCCAGTGGTCCCTCGAACAACTTTTCCAAACAGCAAAACGAGAAGCAGCAGCAAAAAACCCGATATATACAAAACCGTTGAATAATTTTTCAGGCTTCTATAATCAAAAAAAGAAAAAACAAAAAAAACGGCTAGTCCTATAACCGCGAAAATCGTTTGCCGCAAAAAATGGCTTTGGTCCGGAATTTCATTTCCGCCTGAATAGCTGATTGGATAAAGAACGGCCAAGCTCAACCCCAGAAGAAGAACCAGCGCCGAAAATAAAACCCAGTCAAATTTATATAAAGATCTAATCATTTGATTCGTAACTTTCGTATTGGCCGGGCGATCCGTATTTTTTCATGAAATTATCGTCGCTGAAAACATTCACTTCTTCTTGCACTTCGATATTCTGAACGTCAATGTCCTGAGAAAACGGCTCGCTCCACTGGAAGACGACTTCTCTTTCTTCATTGATTTGCACGTCGTTGTTGTTCGTTTCGTTTATCGCCACCGGATTGCCCTCTCGGTCCCGAAGAATTGCTTTGGTGGTTATCTTTCGAAAATCATATCCGCTTTTGTTCTGGATTTTCAGCTTCAGCTCGGCAAAGCCAGGTCCCCCACTTATGAAACTGAATTCTTTTTGATACGAAAC
>JAQUQQ010000051.1 GCA_028716005.1 Candidatus Moraniibacteriota bacterium
GCTTTGGATGAACGATGATTTCTCCCAACCCCGCGATATCCTTCACAAGCGGCGGATGTTCGGGATTGATGAAATAGCGTCCGGTTTTCAGATAATAATACCCGCCTGATATATGCGGGATTTCGTCGGCCAGAATTCCGTTGCCAGAGTATTTTCCGCCCGAGGCGGATCCGCCTTTGGCGGACAAATTCAACCAAGAAAAACCAGCGCTCGAAAAAAGAGCGAGAAAAAAGAAGAGAAGGCAAATAAAAATGGCGGCGAGTTTGTATTTGTGTTTCAACACGGGATTTGAGATATGAGATTTGAGATATGACAAAAAATATTATTTACCAAGAAATTACTCGTATCTCTTTCTCAAATCTCAAATCTAGATATTTTCCGCCACTTTCGGCTCAAGTTTTTTGAAGACGAAGAGGCTCACAAAAAATAATGTCACGATTATGCCGGCAAAGAGGCTGTTTTGCCACAATGGCGCGTAGTGATTTTCAGTGAGAGCCATTTTCGTGAAGTGAATGATATAGCCAATCGGATTCACAAGCAAAATCATGTGATATTTCACGGGAATGATTTGGAGCGGATAGACAATCGGCGAGCCGTAGAAAAGGGCTTGAATCGCCACTTCCCAAATCTGGGAAAGATCGCGGAACTTCACGTAAAGCGGCGCGGCAATGAACGAAAAAGACAGAATAAGCAAAAAAGTGAGAAGGATGAAAAAAATGAACGTCAGAATCGCCGGAATTCCCGGCCAAAAACCATACCAGGTGAAAAAAGCGGCGATGATAATCAAATTCATGCCGAATATCAACGTCGCGTTGATTGTCGAAGCGGCCACGATCGTCCAGCGGGGAACATAAATTTTGGTGACAAGCGAAGCTTTGCCCAAAAGCGAATTGAGCCCCGCCATCGTGCCCTCTGAAAAAAAGTTGAAAAGCATGATGGAGGTGAGAAGCTGGAGCGAAAAATGCTGGACACCTGAATTTTTCGGGTTGAAAATCGTCGAGAAAACAAAATTGAGGATGAGAAATGTGAGAAGAGGCTTGAGAAGCGCCCAGACATAACCCAAAAACGAGCCGTGGTAGCGCAATTTAAAATCAGTCCGGGCCAGAGCCCAGACCAATTCCCAATAATTTTCGTGCTTTTTGGCCATTAAACAATATTAAAACGGATATTATCCTAAAAAATAATGGCTTTTTTTCTTTTTCTTGGAGGCAAAAAGTTTCCGTTAGGCAGAAACTTTTGGCGGCCGATTTTTTCCCTAATTTAATTTAAACCAAATCCTGCTTCGGAAAATTGAGCCCGCGCTTGAAAAACTGAACCTCGGTGTCTTTGAGATCGAACATGTCGCTGAAATACTTCACCACCGCTTCCTTGTTCATATCGCTCTTGCAGGTGTAAGCATCGATGCTTACGAACCTTTTTTTGGGGAAGGTGTGGATGCTGATGTGGGATTCAACGATCATCACAAAGCCCGAATATCCTCCGCTGTCCTTGATATTTCTCGGCTCGGCGTATTTCACGACCGGCTTTGTCATCTTTTCCATACCCAATTTGTCCGGAAGCTCATCGAGTGATCTTTTGACCAACTCGGAATCATTGAGCTTCTCCGGGCTTCCCCCGTAGCCGTCGAGAGTGAGATGCACTCCGAAGGTGCAGGTCTGCCCGGTCCCCCGCTTCGTCTGTTTCATTTTTTGTGTTTTCGGTTTTTGGTCTAATGATTAAATTTTATTTCACTAAAATAATTTTATACTTTTTTTGAAATTCGCACAATAGCTTTTCGGAAAAAAATATTCCTATTTTTTCTTTCCCGCCTTATCTTTCTTTTTCTTTGTTTTGATGTCAACCGCTTTTTTCCCCTTGTAGTATCCGCAAAAAGGACAAGCTGTGTGCCGCTTTATCATTTTTTTGCATTGCGAACAACTGATGAAATTCTTCGAAACAATTTTTATATTTGCTCTTCTCCGGTTTTTCCTCCCTTGCGTGTGGCGCTGTTTTGGAACCGACATATTTTTGAAAAAAATTTAGAAAATTATTCCGCTAACTTGATTTTAGTTTCTTTGAAAAGTTTGTCAAGTTTTTTTTCGCTTTAATCTGAAACTTTTTCGGTGCGCTTCGCATGGACCATGCTTTTCGATCATTTCAAAATGAAATTTCGTTCCGTATCCTTTGTGGCGAGCGAAACCATATTCGGGAAATTTTTCGTGGAGCTCGAGCATCATCCGATCCCGGGTGACTTTCGCGACAATTGAAGCCGCCGATATGGAAAAAACAATTTTGTCGCCGCCGATGATATTTTCCTGCTTTGTGGAAATGTTCGGAATCAAGCCGCGCCCGTCGACCAGAAGCAAATCCACGTCGTCTTCCAACTTTCTTTTCAGGTCTGAAACCGCTTTTTTCATGGCGAGAAACGCGGCTTGCAGGATATTCACCCGATCAACGGTTTCATGCGAAGACCAGCCAATCCCAAAAGGAAAACTGGCTGTGATCAAATCATAGGCCCGCTCGCGCTGGCTGGAAGAAAGAGCTTTTGAGTCACGTATCAGCCCAAAGAGCGAGTCTCCTTTGATCTCTTCGGCAATTTCGGGAAGCACGACAACGGCTCCCGCCACGACCGGTCCGGCCAGCGGGCCCCGTCCGGCTTCGTCAATGCCGACGATGACCTTCAAGCCCTCTCCCCAATATTTTTTTTCATATTCCAAAGTTGGCAGTTGCATCCCTTTGCTGTTTTAGTTCGTATATAGTATTATATAGGTAACAGGAATTAAATCAAAAAAAACATGAACAAAAAAATGTCCGCCAAAGGCGGATGCGCCTATGGCGCAAAAGCAAAAACAAAAAAGATTCCTCTGTGTTTGGCTGGATGCCTGATTCTGTTTTCTTTTGTGTTTGTTGTTTCCGGCACTGAAGCCGCCAAAAGCAAAACACTGAAAGATCTCATCGTGAAAAGCACCGACGGCGACGACCATACGATCAAGGCGGTGAAAGACGGCCACGTCTACACAATCAACGCAACCAACGCAAAGATCAAAAAATCAAGCAAAGGAAGCAAAACTTTGGATTTTGATGACATAAAGAATGGAGACGTCTTGAGAGTGAAAGGAACCGTCAGCGATCGAGATGTGACAGCCACCGAAGTTCGCGACCTTTCAACAACCAGTTCTGCTGTGATGTATGGAATCGTGAAAGAAATCAATAGTTCCACCCAGACAGTGAAAATTGAAACCACTGACCGCGGGGATCTCACAGTCGCGATTCTCAAATCCACATCAATAAAATACGACGGGAAAAAGCGAAAATTCACTGATATCAAAGAAGACGACAAGGTGCTGGTCACCGGCACTTGGAGCTCGTCCAAGGATACAATCACCAAAACAAAGAAATTCTATATTCTCGTGAAAGAAGACTATAGTAAACTTGATCTTCCGGGAGAAAATATCTAGCATATTTCGAAATTTTCAGAGGGCAACGCGATTTTCGCGCGGCCCTTTTTCTTTGTGATGAGAAACTTTTATCTTTTCAGCTAATCGTATATAATATAGAAAAAGACAATTCGAATCCTAAAGGGGGTTTGAGTTTTTAGTATGGAAAAAAATAATCCAAAAAAAACAAATTTCGTCCATCTTCACGTCCACTCGCACTATTCGCTTCTCGACGGCCTCGCGAAAATAGACGAGCTTTTGGACCGCGCGAAGGAGCTGGGAATGGACGCTTTGGCCCTCACCGACCACGGGGTTCTTTATGGCGCGATAGAATTTTATGAAAAAGCGAGGAAGAAAGGCATCAAACCCATCATCGGCTGTGAAATGTATCTCGCGCCCAACGGACGGGAAAATAAACGCCCGAAAATCGACGATGTGCGACATCATTTGATTCTTCTCGCGAAAAACGAAACCGGATACAAAAATCTCATGAAATTGGTCACCGTTGCCCATCTCGAAGGATTTTATTATAAACCGCGGATTGACAAGGAGATCTTGAGAAAACATTCCGAGGGACTCATTGGACTCTCCGCCTGCGTGGAAGGTGAAATTCCTTCGATGGTGATTTCGGGAAAAATAGACGAAGCCGAAAAAAATGCTCTCAAATATGAGGAAATTTTGGGCAAGGGAAATTTTTATCTCGAGCTTCAGCATCACCCGAAATTCCCGAACCAAAAAATTGCCAATGACGGTCTCATCGCGATTTCGAAGCGGACCGGCATTCCTCTTGTGGCCACCACCGACCTTCACTATGTCCATTTGGCCGATGCTCCGATTCAAGATATTTTGCTTTGTGTCCAGACCAACCGCAAGGTGAGCGAGCAAAACCGGATGAATCTCATGGATTTTGAACTTCATCTCAGAAGTCCTGAAGAAATCCAGGAATCTTTCGGCCATATCCCGCAGGCTATCGAAAATACCCGAAAAATCGCCGACGCCTGCAATCTCGAGATTGAGCTCGGAAACACGAAACTTCCCTTCTATAAAGTTCCTGACGGATCCACGCCCGAAATATACCTCCGAAAACTTTGCGAAGAAGGGCTTCGGAGGCGTTTTGGTAAAAAAATTCCCAACGAATACCTGGATCGAATGGAATTTGAACTTTCTGTCATCGAAAAAACCGGATTTGCCTCCTACTTTTTGATTGTCCAGGATTTTGTGAACTGGGCAAAAAATCAGGGAATTGTCGTCGGACCGGGACGCGGCAGCGCGGCGGGAAGTTTTGTTTCCTATATTCTTGGCATCACGAACATCGACCCGATCAAATATAATCTTCTTTTCGAGCGGTTTTTGAATCCGGAAAGAATATCCCTGCCGGATGTGGACATGGATTTTGCCGACACCCGCCGCGATGAGGTTTTGGCTTATGTCAGGGAAAAATACGGCAATGACCATGTCGCTCAAATCATCACTTTCGGAACCATGGCCGCCAGAGCGGCTGTGCGCGACGCCGGCCGGGCGCTTGGCTATCCCTATAATTTCTGCGATCAAACGGCGAAGCTCATTCCGGCGAATATGCCGATCCAGGACGCCATTGCCGGAGTGCCGGAGCTTTCCAGCTTGTATAGCGCAGATCCAGCCGCCAAGAAACTTCTCGACAGCGCTTCGCGGCTCGAAGGCGTCTGCCGGCACGCCTCGATGCACGCCTGCGGCGTCGTCATCACGCCTGAGCCGGTTGTGAACTATTCCCCTCTTCAATATGTCTCCGGAGACACGGAAAACGTCGTCACCCAGTATTCGGCTTCGACAAAATCGAGTTATGTCGAAAAAATCGGCCTTCTCAAGATGGATTTTCTGGGACTCAAGAATCTCACGATTATCCAGCACGCCATCAAGATTATTGAAAAAACAAAAGGCGTGAAGATCGTGATCGACGAAATTCCGCTTGACGACAAAAAAACTTTCGAACTTTTGCAGAATGCTTTCACGACCGGCGTCTTCCAGCTTGAATCCGGCGGCATGAAAAGATATTTGCGCCAACTGAAACCGACCACCTTTGAGGATGTGATTGCCATGGTGGCCCTATACCGGCCCGGCCCGATGGATTGGATACCTGATTTCATTTCAAGAAAACACGGCCGAAAAAAAATCACTTACATCCATCCAAAATTGGAACCAATTCTCAAAAACACCTATGGCGTGGCGGTTTATCAGGAACAAGTGATGCAGATCGCGCGGGCCCTCGCTGGCTTTTCCCTCTCTGAAGCGGACATGCTCCGAAAAGCTATGGGAAAAAAAATTCCGGAACTCATTCGCGAAGAAAAAGTGAAGTTCATCGATGGATGCGTTGAAAATGGAATTGAACAGCGCATCGCTGAAAAAGTTTTCGCTTTCATCGAACCGTTTGCCGGATACGGCTTCAACCGCTCGCACGCGGCCTGCTACGCGCTCATTGGATATCAAACCGCCTTTCTCAAAGCCCATTATCCGACCGAGTTCATGGCGGCTCTTCTCACTTCCGACCAGGACAATATCGACCGCATAGCGATTGAAATTGAAGAATGCCGAACGATGGGAATCGAGGTTCTTCCCCCGGACATAAACGAAAGTTTTGTCACCTTCGCCGCGATTTTGAAGCCAGACGAACCTTCGCCCCGCACCACAAAAAAAGATTCCCGACGCGGTGGGGAAGAAAGCGGGACTGTGGCGCGGAGCGAGAAAATCCGATTCGGCCTCGGCGCCATCAAAAATGTCGGAAAAAATGTCGCGAACGAAATTGTCGAGGAAAGAAAAAGAAACGGAAAATACAAAAGCCTCACTGATTTCATTGAAAGAATCCGAATAAAAGATCTCAACAAAAAATCCTTGGAAAGCCTCATCCGGTGCGGAGCAATGGAAGAATTTGGAGAAAGGAACCGTCTGCTCGCCAATGTTGAAAATATTCTGAATTATTCGAGGGATTTCCAGCGTCAAGCCAATTCGAGCCAAGCCAGCCTTTTTGGAGCCGGCGGCGTTGGGATAAAAATGCCCGAAATCAGTCTTGCCGCGGCCGAGCCGGCCGAAAAAATGCAGCGCCTCACCTGGGAAAAAGA